>NZ_JBSSCC010000006.1:0-107404 GCF_054059455.1 Thermostichus sp. MS-CIW-23
AACTCTTTAACCGGACGGTTGCGCTGTCTCGCCACTTTGCGAGCGCCTGCCACCCGTCTGCACACCTGCTGGGCCAAGTTACTGGACAAGCCGAACCGAGCTCGAATCTCGTAGTAGCAAAGGGATTGCAGTTTGACCGCATTGACGATCTTCTCCGGCGTGTTCTGGTTGACCCAGTTCAAGGCTTGGCCAAAAGCCTCCATCGTCGCGTCCAATTTGGCGGCTTGCGACGGGGACGCCTTGAGCTTACAGGAGATGGTCAGGACTTGGCTCATAAGTCCATTGTACTTCATCAAAGCGCTTTCCTCCCGGCAGTGACCCTACGGGTACAGTGCGGGGCTCCTGCGCTAGTAAGCTGAGACAAGGGGATCCTGCTCTCAGGTTTTTTGATTTTGAATGGGAAAGGATCCCTTGTTCTCTTTGTGGGGCTGTCTTCCGATGAAAGCTGCTGGGATAGATTTCGCGGAAACGGATCACTTTGAGGCGCCGCCTCTGACCACCAAGTTGCCCCTGCTGCTGGCCCCGGCGGGGGATTGGGAGTGTGCCAAGGCGGCAGTGGAAAACGGAGCCGATGCCATTTACTTTGGGCTGGAGCGCTTCAACGCCCGGATGCGCGCCCGCAACTTTACGGAAGCGGATTTGCCGGAACTGATGGCCTGGCTGCACCGGCGGGGGGTACGGGGCTATGTTACTTTGAATACCCTGGTTTTTCCAAGGGAGCTGACGGAAGCCGAGGGATACATCCGCTCGATGATTGCGGCGGGGGTGGATGCGGTGATTGTGCAGGATATTGGCATCGCCCGCCTGATCCGGCATCTTTCCCCCGATTTCCCCATCCATGCTTCCACGCAAATGACCATCACCAGTGGAGTGGGAGCGGAGTTTGCCGCTGAGCTGGGCTGTGAGGTGGTGGTGCTGGCGCGGGAATGTTCCCTCCAGGAAATCGCCCAGATCCGGGCCTATCTGGAAGAGAAGGGATCCTCCCTATCTCTGGAGGTCTTTGTGCATGGGGCGTTGTGCGTGGCCTACTCGGGGCAATGTCTGACCAGCGAGGCGCTGGGGGGGCGTTCGGCCAATCGGGGGGAATGTGCCCAAGCCTGCCGCATGCCCTATGAGCTGGTGGTAGACGGGATCCGCCGCGACTTGGGGGAGAAGCGGTATCTGCTCAGCCCTCAAGATTTGGCCGGGCTGGAGGTGCTACCGGAGCTGGTGAAGCTGGGGATCCGCTGTCTGAAAATTGAGGGCCGGCTGAAATCCCCAGAATATGTAGCCAATGTAACGCGGGTGTATCGGCAGGCCTTGGATGCGCTGGGGGTGGGACAGCCGTGGCAGCCCTCGCAACAGGAACGCTACGAGCTGGAGATGAGCTTTTCTCGTGGGCTCTACACAGGCTGGCTGCGGGGCATCAACAACCAGGAGCTGGTGCACGCGCGGTTTGGCAAGAAACGGGGGGTTTACCTGGGGCAAGTGGTGGGGATCCAACAGGATCAGGTGGGGATCCGGCTGGAGGCACCCCTCAAAGCTGGGGACGGCGTGGTGTTTGACCAGGGGCAGCCGGAGTTGCCGGAGCAGGGGGGGCGAGTTTACCGGGTGCAAGAGAAGCAGGGGCTGGCCTGGCTCAGCTTCGGAGAGGGGGCCATTGACCTCAAACGTCTGCGGGTGGGGGATCGCCTCTGGAAGACCAGCGACCCGGAACTGGAAAAGCGCCTGCGCCAGAGCTACGCCGGGGATCACCCCCGCTTTCAGCGGCCCGTCCACATGGAGGTTCACGGCCAAGTGGGATCCCCGCTGACGCTGATCCTGCGGGATGAGCAAGGCCATACGGTGCAGGTGGATTCGCCGCTGCCCCTGGAAGCTGCCCACCGCCAACCCCTCACCACCGAAAAACTGCGACAGCAACTGGGCCGTTTGGGCTCCACTCCCTTCAAGTTGGGATCCCTGCACAATGCCTTGCAGGGGGAGGTAATGCTGCCGGTGAGCCTGCTCAACCAGATGCGCCGACAAGCGGTGGAACGCCTACAAGCTCTGCGAGCTCAGCCCCCGCGCTGGCAACTCAATCCCGAAGCTCGCTGGCAAGATCTGGTGCCTTCTCAGGAGGAGCCCGAAAGGGGATCCCCGCAGTTGGTGGTGTTGGTGCGGGATCCGGCGCAACTGCCGGCGGCGATAGCCAGCGGTATTAGGCAGATCTATCTGGAGTTTGAGGATCCCCGCCGCTATCGGGAGGTGATCCGCACAACCAAAGCCGCCCATCCCGAGGTGGAACTGTGGGTCGCTCCGCCCCGCATCACCAAGCCGGGAGAAACCTGGATCCTAAAGCAAGTGTTGGCCGCTGGGGCCGATGGCTACTTGGTGAGAAATTACGATCATCTCCGTTTCTTTGCCGGGCAGCGCTGCATTGGGGATTTTTCCTTGAATGTGGCCAATCCCATCACGGCCCACTATCTCAAAACCCGTTACAACCTGGAGCGCCTGACGGCTTCCTATGACCTCAACCACGAGCAACTGGGATCCCTGCTGCAAGCCGGCCCCGCCGGTGGGTACGAGGTTACCCTTCATCAACACATGCCCCTGTTCCACATGGAGCACTGCGTCTTTTGCGCCTTTTTATCCAGCGGAACGGATTACACCAATTGTGGTCGCCCATGTGAAAAACACGAGGTGAAGCTGAGGGACAGGGCCAATGTCGAGCACATTTTGAAGGCCGATGCCGGCTGTCGGAATACCCTCTACAACGGCAAGGCCCAAACGGGGGCAGAATATGTGCCGAAATTATTGGCCTTGGGCCTGCGCTATCTGCGCATCGAATTTTTGCATGAATCCCCCGCCGAGATCCAACAAACCCTGCACCGCTATCAGCAACTCCTACAAGGTCAACTCAGCGGATCCCAACTGTGGCAGGAGCTGAAGCTACACAGCCAATTGGGGGTTACGCGCGGGTCTTTGGAGAGTTAACGGCTGCGCTGTCTTTCTCTAGGGCGCCGGCTCTGCAGCTGTGCTCCGACCGGAGCAATGCGAAAAACATTCCGGCAAAGTTGGCGTAAAATTTCCTCAGGGTATTGTTATTCCCAGGTGCTTCCCCAACCTCTTCTCAGCTTTTTCTCTATCCTCTGGTTGCCGTGAAACACACCCTCAGCGCCCTCGTGCAGGATCAGCCTGGCGTTTTAACCCGCATTGCGGGGATGTTTGCCCGTCGCGGCTTTAACATCGACAGCCTCACCGTTGGCCCCACCGAACGACCGGGGATCTCTCGTATCACTATGGTGGTGCAGGGAGATGAACACGATGTGGAGCAGATGACGAAGCAGCTCTACAAGCTCATCGACGTGCTGAAAGTTACCGATATCACCCATGTTCCCTGCGTGGAACGGGAGCTGATGCTGGTCAAGGTCAATGCCAGCCCCGATACCCGCTCCGCCATTATGGATGTGGCCCAAATGTTTCGCGCCCGGATTGTGGATGTGGCGGAGGAGTCTTTGACTCTCGAGGTAACCGGGGATCCCGGCAAAATGGTGGCCATCATCAAGATGTTGACCAGTTTTGGCATCCGTGAGATCGCCCGTACCGGCCTGGTGGCTCTCACCCGCGAGTCCGGCGTGAATACGGAATACCTGAAGCAACACCCCACCTTAGTTACCGTCTGATGGCCTCAGGGGAAGCGATGCCAAAACTGGGGTGGAGTTGTAGGGGATCGGTTCTGCGGGGCACGATTAGCCTTGTGGCTATTGTGCTGGTGGGGCTGCTGGCCGGCTGCGGCCCTAGACCGCCAAAGCCGATTGTGCAGCAGGCCCTCGCCTATCAGATCGCTCATTTGTCCGGGCCGGTGGGATCCTTGGTGGGCAGTGACCAGCTAGCAGCCCGCCTGCAATTGCAGGATGTGAAAATCCGCCAGGATCGCCGTGAACCCTTGCTGTTGGCCTCAGGAGAAACCCTGGAAGGCCATCACCTCAGCGGCACCTACACCCTGAGCGTGCAGCCGCCGGGATCCCGCCGCCCCTATCGCCGCAAAGGGGATCCCTTCCAGCTCACCCTGGCCCACCAAAAGGCACAAACTGTTGCTACACAACGCTCGCCCGACCGCGTCAAAACCGTGCCCGAACGGTGGCTGCTGGCCTACAGCTCACCGGATTCCAAGACTTGGGAGGTCATCGACTTTCTGCCTCAGCCCGCACCGGCACCGGAGTTGCCTCCTGCCGGGCCAGAACCTACACTGCCGGCAACTGCACCTGCTGCCGCCGACGTTGGCAGGACGGAGTCCGATGGAGCTCCCAGCCCTACCAATACTTCTACTCCCACCTGAAGTAGAGCATGACTCTAGTCAATAATAAGCTCAACTATACTGAAAATAATGTATAATATGTTCAGTACGGATTACTACCAGTTGATCTTTCTGTTTACTTTCGAGTCTGCCAACATGGTAGCCAAAGCAAAGCAGAAAATTGGTAGTAAGACGATACGGAAACTGCGCTTTGGGTATTCTACTCAAAGCTTTGCGGGATACCGCCATTCTGTTTGGAAACAAACAGAATGCTATCGCTGCATAGTTGAACAGTGATGTTCAGCAGTGTTCAGCGTAAATGTATCAGTTATGGGGATGTCCCAGCTCACCGCAGCAGAGCTGCCCCCCAGCCAAATAGCCCATCCACCAACAGGGTATTCAGCACTGCTCCCGCAAATGCCCAATGGTGCAAGCGGCGGGATCCCTGGACTCTCCACAATCCAACACCCAGCAACAGAAGGCCCAAGCCGATGCCCCAACCCAGGCCCCAGGGGGTAGCCATTTTGTCGAGGGCCGCCCTAAAAGGGACAACCGCCTGCTCCAACCGGTCAAACTGCATCGCCTGCCGCCACTCAGGCAGCAGCCCCACCGAGTGAATGTAGAGATCTGTAACCGCTGTACCCCACAGGGAGCCGAGATAAAACCAGGTACCGATGCGGGCAAACCGTCGCCGTGTCCCCCACCAGACAATCGGGATCCCCAAGGCTTCCATGGGCATGTGCCAAAGAGGCTCAAAGCGCAGCCATCCCCAATACAGGGATCCTGCCAGCCAAGTCAGGGTAAAGCCGTACAGCAAATCTCCCCACAGGCGGGTACGGGGCTGGGAGTAGAGATGCAAGCTAAGGCCCAGCCAGCCCAAAGACATCACCAAGCTGACCCAAGGGGCATACCGCACCAGGGGCGCTTGCACAAAAACGGGCAGACTCACGAGCAGAGCTGCCACTCCCCCAATGGCATGGTGGGATCGAAAACGCCTTTGAGCCGAGAGAGGGCGGGGATCCAGCCCGGCCAAACGCTCAGAGGACAGCAGAGGCTCATCTTGGAGAGGGGGTAAAAAAGGTGTAGAAGACAAAATGCAATATTAAAAACCTTTACATCAGTTAACATAGCACCTTCTTTGCCCTTCCCTCTTCTCCCCAGCAGGAGCGGGGAAGCCTTGGGGGCCTGGCATTCTCTCTGATACATTTACGCTGAACACTGCTGAACATCACTGTTCAACTATGCAGCGATAGCATTCTGTTTGCTTCCAAACAGAATGGCGGTATCCCGCAAAGCTTTGAGTAGAATACCCAAAGCGCAGTTTCCGTGTCGTCTTACTACCAATTTTCTGCTTTGCTTTGGCTACCATGTTGGCAGACTCGAAAGTAAACAGAAAGATCAACTGGTAGTAATCCGTACTGAACATATTATACATTATTTTCAGTATAGTTGAGCTTATTATTGACTAGAGTCATGCTCCAGAGATGTCAGGGTGGGAAGGAGGTGCTGGCCGGAGGAAACTGTATGGACTTGTTGTTGGCAGGAGACATCGGGGGCACCAAAACCAGCCTCAGCCTTGTCAATGCCGAGGATCCCGAGCACAGCCTTTACCACTGCCGCTATGCCAGCCAAGATTACGCCAACCTCGCCCCAATGGTGGGAGAGTTTCTGGCCCAGGCTCGGCGGGAGCTGGGGCGAGATCCACAGCCTGCTGCCGCCTGTTTTGCAGTGGCCGGCCCCGTCATGGAAACAAGGGGCTCAGGGTCTGAGGGACAGACTGCCAAAGTGACCAACTTGCCCTGGGATCTGCAGTCGAGCCAATTGGCCGCAGAGCTGGGGATCCCGCGCGTAGCCTTGATCAACGACTTCAGCGCTGTGGGGTATGGCGTGCTTGCCCTCGGCGACCAGGATCTGGACACCTTGCAAGTGGGTGAGCGTCAACCGCGGGCTCCGATTGGCGTGATGGGAGCAGGCACGGGTTTGGGGCAGGCTTACCTTACCTGGGGAGAAGGGGGTTACCAAGTTCATGCCAGCGAGGGCGGTCACGTGGACTTTTCCCCGCGCACCCCTCTGGAGTGGGAGCTCTTGAGGTATTTGCAAAAACGGCACGGACGTGTCTCCACCGAGCGGGTGGTCTCGGGGCAGGGGATCGTTGCCATTTATCAATTTTTGCGGGATAGCCAGTGGGGCTCAGGAGAAGAACAGCTGCTGGCCCAAATTGAGGCTTGGGAAAAGGGAGCTAAGCATATTGACCCGGCAGCCCAAATTGCCAATGCTGCCATGGAAGCACGGGATCCTCTGGCGGTGGAGTGTCTGCGGCTTTTCATCAGCCTGTACGGGGCTGCAGTCGGGAACTTTGCCCTACACCTATTGCCGCGCGGGGGCCTGTTCATCGCTGGGGGGATCGCGCCCAAGCTCTTGCGCCTACTGCATCAAGGGGAGTTTTTGTCCTCGTTTTTGGATAAGGGGCGGATGCGTCCTCTTCTGGAGCAACTGTCGGTGCAGGTGGTGGTGAATGCGCAGGTGGGGCTGAGGGGAGCTGCTCGCTACGCCGCCAACCTTTGGTAGGGAGCGGCCGCTGCTACTGAGGTTGCCGCCCCGGCCCAGCAGGCGATCGCAGCAATCCCAATGGGTGCTGGAAAATCTCGCCCAGCTGCCCTTTGCCGGGATCCCAGACTTCTTCCTTGAGCCAGCAGATGGGTCAAGATGGGATTGCGCCTTTGCTTGGCTGGCCCCATACCGGAAAGCACTCCGCCTGGGGCTGCGCTATCCAACCGACAATGATTGCCACCACGCAGAGGGACTTCATATCATAGAAGCTTCATGGTTGATCCGATGAATCCAATCTTTTGGGCTTTGGGCATAGCTGTGCTGCTGGCCGTGGGCTTGGCAGCCTATCTGTTGACCGCTCGCAAATACGAGTCTCCCGCCTCTGTGGCCAAGTCTTACGACGAGTGGACTCGGGATGGGATCCTAGAGTTTTACTGGGGCGAACACATTCACCTAGGCCACTACGGCTCTCCTCCCCAACGAAAAAATTTTCTGCAGGCCAAGCACGACTTTGTCCACGAGATGGTGCGCTGGGGGGGGTTGGATCGACTGCCTGCAGGGACAACCGTGTTGGATGTGGGCTGCGGCATTGGTGGGAGCTGCCGCATCTTGGCCCGTGACTACGGCTTTGTCGTTACCGGCATCACCATCAGTCCTCAGCAGGTGAAGCGGGCCCAGGAGCTCACCCCCCCTGATCTGCCTGTCCAGTTTCAGGTGGCAGATGCCCTCGACCTGCCCTTCCCCGATGCCAGCTTCGATGTGGTGTGGTCCATTGAGGCAGGGCCTCACATGCCGGACAAGGCCCGCTATGCCCAAGAGATGCTGCGGGTGTTGAAGCCAGGGGGAATCCTGGTGGTGGCGGACTGGAACCAGCGGGACGACCGGCAAAAGCCCCTGAACTTTTGGGAGCGGCTGGTGATGCGGCAACTGTTGGATCAATGGTCACACCCTTCCTTCTCCAGCATCGAAGGCTTTGCCGAGCAGTTGGAGGCTACTGGCCTGGTGGCAGGACGAGTGGAAACCGCCGACTGGACTCAGGAGACCCTTCCCTCTTGGCTGGATTCCATCTGGCAGGGCATTGTCCGTCCCGAAGGGTTGCTGAAGTTTGGCTTGGTGGGCCTGATTAAGTCGCTACGGGAGGTGCCCACTTTCTTGCTCATGCGCCTGGCCTTCGGCACCGGCCTCTGCCGCTTTGGCATGTTCCGGGCCGTGCGAGCCGCCACGTCGGCAGACTCCACCCGCACAGAAGTGGTTGCCCACAGCAGCCAATAGGAGAATAAGAGAGATGACAACTCTTGCTCCCACTCCGGATACTTTGGCAGCCCTCTACGACGTGATTATCGTCGGCGGAGGCATCGCGGGCTTAACCCTAGCTTGTGCCCTGCGGGGATCCGGCCTGCGGTTGGCCCTCATTGAGGCCCAGTCGGCTGAGGCAGTCAAACAGCGCCCCCTGGCCTATGCCCTTTCGCCGCTGTCAATCCGCATCTTCCGGGCCGTCGGGGTGTGGGAGGCGCTGGCTCCCCACATTACGCCCTTTGCTCAGGTGATTTTAACCGACGCCAACGCTCCCCAGCGGGTGACGTTTAGACCGGAGGATGTGGGGGAAGCGGCAGTTTTCTACTGTGGCGAGCATGCCTGGCTGCAGCAGGCGCTCCAGGAGCAGGTGGCTGCCGATCCCAAAATTAGCTGCTACTACGAAGCCAAGGTGGAGAGCGTAACCTATGGGAAGGCTGCAGCCGAGGTAGAGCTGGAAACGGCCCAGGGGCGTCGCCAACTGCGGGCCTCCCTGGTGGTCGCCGCCGACGGCCTGCGCTCCCAGGTGCGGCAGTGGGCAGGGATCCCTAGCGACGGCTGGGACTATTGGCAGTCCTGCATCACCGCCTTGGTGGCCCCTTCCCAAGACCACCAAAACATTGCCTACGAGCGCTTCTGGCCTGCCGGCCCCTTCGCCATCTTGCCCCTGCCCGGCAACCGCTGTCAGGTGGTCTGGATCATGCCCCACGAGCAGGCCAAAGCCACCCTGGCCCTTCCTCAGGCCGACTTCTTGGCCGAGATGCAGCGCTACTACGGCGGTCAGAGCGGCCAGCTCACTTTGCTGAACCGGCCCCAGGTTTTCCCGGCTCGCCTACGGCAAAGCCGCCGCTACTATCAGCATCGTCTTGCCTTGGTGGGAGATGCCGCCCACCACTGCCATCCGGTGGCTGGCCAAGGGCTCAACCTCGGCATCCGCGACGCCGCTGCCCTGGCCCAGGTGCTCCTAGACGCCTGGAGACGGCATGAGGATCTGGGAGATGTCAAAGTCCTGCGCCGCTACGGTCGCCGTCGCCGCTGGGAAAACTGGGTGGTGCTGCTCTTCACGGATCTGCTCACCCGCACTTTCTCCAACTCCTACTGGCCCGTAGTGGTTATGCGGCGGTGGATCCTGAGAGGGATGATGGCCTTCCCCCCCCTGCGGTGCTTGCTGCTGTGCTTGATGACGGGACTTTGGGGGAGCTCTCCCTACAGTCCCAGCTCCTCCTTGGCCTTCTGAGCGGCCAGGAGCACCTCCGCATCTTCGGCCTGCGACCAGTCGGGGTCGGCGATCTCGGCGTAGAACCTTTGGTCGTAGGAGCGGGTTTGCACCACCACCGGCATAGGCACGGCGTGGCCGAGAAGGAGGGCCTGTTGTTTGGAATCTAGCTTGGCCAACACCGTTTTCAGGTTCTGGCTACCCGCCACCCCTGTAAACACCGCCTCGATATCTTGGTCGTCGTTGAGGAGTGCCGTAATGCGAGTGCCCAACTGCGACATCACTTCGCTATCGATGCTGGAAGGGCGTTGATCCACCACCAGCAGCGTGACAAAGTACTTGCGCATCTCGCGGGCAATGGTGCCGAAAATGGTCTGCTTGGCTGCCCGCGGATTCAAAAAGCGATGGGCCTCCTCAATGGTGATGCATAGTTGACGGGGCTTGTCGAGGGGATTTTTGGATTGCAAGTACCGCTCCGTCTGATGTACGTAGGCCTGGTGAATGCGGCGGGTGATGACGTTGGCCGCCAACATGTAGGAGAGCAGGTTGGACTGGGATCCAAACTCGATAACCACGTGAATGCCGCGGCTGAGGGCATCCAAAATCTGGCCGATGTAGTTGTGGGGCAGGGTGCTGCGGATGTACTTGAGGTTGTCAAGGCGGGTGAGCTTGCGCTGCAGGGCCATCATCGAGGCTTTGTTGCCCATTTTCTGTTCGCAAAACTCTTGAATCTCGGTGTTGGAAAGGCTCAAGAGGCGGCTGATCCAGTCGCGGCCAAACTCGTTGCGCAGGATAATGGCGTTTTCCAGGCTGGCTTCCGATAGGTTCAGCTCCTCTGCCAACAGGGCCAGATCCTCCACCTCGATCTGGTTGTAGGCGATGAAGAGCTCCTGCGCATCCCGCACCCCTCGCCGCCGGGTGGAATCGGGATCCAGGGTATAGATCTGTACCTGACCGGGAAAGAGCTGCCGCAAGCCCTTGACGGTGCTGGCGTGTTTGTCTTCGCTGGCCGCCTCCCAGCCGTACTCGGAGTGCATGTCAAAGATCAAGTTCACCGCTGCCCGTTTGCGGATGATGCCGGCCAGGATCAGGCGGGCTAGAAAGGACTTGCCGGTGCCCGATTTGCCGAAAATGCCGTTGCTGCGCTCCACCCAGCGATCCAAGTCCAAACAGATGGGCACAGCCATGTCGAGGGGCTGGCCGATAGCAAAGTTGCGCCGCTCCGGGTCGTCTTCCCAGCCGAAGACGGTGCGAAAGTCCAGTTCCCGTGCCTCATACACTTGCGAAAAATGGGCGGGCACTGTTTTCACGGGCAGCAGCTCCATGGCGCCAGCGGAAGGGGGTTCTTGGCCGAGGGGAGCTGCCAACGCTTCTGGCCGTTCGGGATTGACCAGGGGATACAGCCTTTCCCCTTCCGTTTGCCGCGGCACCAACATCAGCATCGGGGTGAGGGCAATAATGCCGTAGGTGCCGGTACCGGCCAGCACTTCCCGCAGCAGGGTCTCTTCAGGACGGGGGGGGTTGACCAGGATCTGGGGGTTGCTGGTTTCTAGGGTAACGTCGGTGAGCAGGCCGAAGAAGCGGTTGCGCTGCCCCTGGATCACCACGAATTTGCCCACCCGCAAGTCTTCTACCGAGACACCGGGATTGAGGCGAGCTTCCAGCCCTCGACTCAGGGATCCCTGAATCACGGTGGCCAAAGGTTGAGGAGGGGTCATGGCAGTGGGGGTTGGGTTCCAGATGCCTTATTCAGCTAGAAATCGCAGGAGCCCCGCACTGTACCCGTAGGGTCAGTGTCGGGAGGAATGCGGAAGTTATGATAGAACCATGACCCAAGTCCTGACCGTCTCCTGCAAGCTCAAGGTGTCCCCGTCGCAAGCCGCAAAGTTGGATGCGACAATGGATGCCTTTGTGCAGGCGTTGAACTGGGTCAACCAAAACACACCAGAAAAAGTAGTCAACGCAGTCAAACTCCAGTCCCTTTGCTATTACCAGATTCGCGCTCGGTTTGGCTTGTCCAGTAACTTGGCTCAACAGGTGTGCAGACGGGTAGCGGGTTCCCGCAAAGTGGCTAAGCAGAAAAAGCGTCCCGTCAAGGAGTTTAAGAGCGGCTTTGTTACCTACGACGCCCGTATCTTTTCGTTTCGCGAGAAAGACTGGACGGTGTCGCTGACCACGGTGGAGGGTCGGGAGCGCTTTGAGCTGGCGATTGGCCGTTACCAGAGAGAACAGTTGGCAGGCTCCAATCCCAAATCTGCCACTCTGGTCAAGCGTAAAGACGGCTCCTACTCCATTCAAATCTGTGTGGAAGCGGAGCCATCCCCACCGCAACGCACGGGCAGAGTGCTGGGGGTGGATTTGGGAAGGACGGATATTGCTCATACATCGGAAGGAGATAACTGGAATGGACAGCAGTTGAACAAAGTCCGCGACCACTACTCCCGGTTGAGGGCGGTACTCCAACGCAAAGCCAGTAAGGGCACCCGCAGTTCGCGGCGCAGATGCCGTCAACTGTTGCAACGGCTGTCTGGCAAGGAGAGACGCTTTCAAGCGTGGGTTAATCATCGCATCTCCAAAGCTATTGTCTCCAGGGCAAAAGCTACCAACAGTGCTATCGCTCTGGAAGACCTGACAGGGATCCGGGAAAGGGTTAATCAACAGCCACGGAGCAAGACAGAGCGTAGACGGGCCAACAACTGGGCGTTTTATCAACTCCGTCAATTTTTGGAGTACAAGGCTCTGCGTGCGGGGGTTGCTTTGATTCTGGTGCCGCCTGCCTACACGTCGCAGACCTGCCACCGGTGTTTGCACATTCATCCCGACCCTGCGCAATCCTACCGCAGTGGAAAGAAGTTTAAGTGTGGACACTGTGGATGGGAAGGGGATGCGGATTTGAATGGTGCGAATGTGATTGCGCTTTTGGGGGCTGCTGTAAACCAGCCTAGAGGTTCGTGGTTGGCTTGCCAACTGCAGGGCTACCGAAAGCCCGCCCTGTGCTGCGAAGCAGTCAGGGTCGGGTAGTTTACTTGCCCATCTGTAAGCGGGCGCTGGTGCGGGGGGCGCCATCCTGCACAATCCAGGTGCGGACGATCTCCACTTCCTCGGGTGTCCAAAAACCCAGACGGGATAGGGGCAGCCCACGGGCTTGAATGTAGGCAATCTCAGGGGATCCGCCGCGAGCTTGGGGGCGGTTGGGGTTAGTGGCGTTGAGGATGTAGGCGTGGCGGCTCGTCCACCGGGGATTGATCAACTCGCTATTGGGATCCCCGGGCCTGACATAGGCCATCGTGGCCTCATAACTGTCCAGCAACTGGGTGCGCTGCCGTCCTGCCGGCTGATGGCAACCCACACAACTGGCTTCTAGCAGCGGTTTGACATCCCGTTCGTAGGTAAATTGCGGTTCGGTGCGAAAACTCAGCTGAATGGCCTGCTCGAGGGGCAGCCCCTCTTGGGGAGAAAGCGTGAGGGTGTAACGGGTGCTAAAGCGCAAGGGATCCCGAGGCTTAAGCAACAACTCGTCTCCCTGCACATCAAAAATAACCGCTGCCGGCGGATCCAACTGAACCGCCAGACGTTGTAGATTGGGATCCAGTGGCCGATTGAATTGCAGCCGAATGACTCCATCCACAAAAACATCCTGCTGTTCGGGAGTAGGCTGGGAAGACACCCACTCCAAAAATGCCTGACTTTGAGAAGCATTCGACTGAGGCCAAACTTGCCGATGAGACTCGATGACAAAGAACGCTGCTGCCAACAACAACAGCCCCGCCCAAGTTCGCCACCGCCGCCAATGGCGAAAGACATTTGGCACGGTCGGAGTGTTCATTGCCGCAGACCCAATTTAACTGTTGTCAGAATAGCGAACTTACCCACACTTCAGCCATTGATGAGGTACAAACTGCCAGGGATCCCCAGCGGATCATGAGGATCCCTTGTTTGAAAAGTAGAGAAACAATAAACACCGGAGCGAAGGGAAGAGGTCGCTGCTCCCAAGCCCCTAGAGGCCGAAAGGAATACCAAAGGCTTTACCCAAGCTGAGATGAACTCACCAGCAGGGAAAAGCGGCACAGGGAGGCAGCAAATCAGTTGACCCGCTCCAGCTTGATGTTGTGGTGGCCCAGCTTGATCTCAAACTCATCTCCGGGCTTGAGGCCCATCTTCTTGGTGTAGGCAGCTCCAATCAGGAGGTTGCCATTCTTATGAACCGAAACCCGGAAGGTAGGAGCGCGGCCACGGGATCCATTTTCGTCACTAGCGCCGAGATCCACGCCAACGGCCTTCAACAGGGCGTTGTTAAACTGCATCAGATTCACTCGCTCCTGACCATTCTTGGTGTAGGTGACATAACCACAGGCGCGAGCTTTTTCCTTGCGATCCGCATTTCCCATTGAAGTTACCTTGTCGAGGAGCTCTTGGCCAGTGAGTGGTTTTGGTTTACTGGTTGTAGCCATATCGAGATGGTTTTAGGGACAACTGTTAGTGTAGCCAGAAACAAACAGGGATTGCAACAGAGTTTGATCCAACTCTTCTTAATTAGAGGGAATGAGTGCGCGACTGCAATGGGATCTGAGGGCTGGTTGCGCAAAACAGCAGTGGGGAATTCCCTCTAAAGGCCAGAACCTATGGGGGAGACTTTGGCTGAAATGGGGAATGATAGGCTCTCAGGCCCTATTCTCGACAGGGTCATCCGTCCAAGTCAAAGTATCTTTGGGCGAGGGATCCCCGCTTTGCCGCCGGAATTGAGCAAAAGCAGGGAAACTGGAAACAAGGCTGTTTGCGTGTCACTCAATATGGATCCCTTTTGGTCGGGGCGGCGTCTCCTCATTGGGGTGAGCGGGGGGATTGCTGCTTACAAAACGGCAGCTTTGGTGTCTGCTCTGGTGCAGCAGGGAGCAGAGCTCAAGGTGGTTTTGACAAAAGCTGCGGAACATTTTATTTCTCCTTTGACTTTTGCCACCTTGTCCCGCCAGCCGGCTTTTACGGATGCCGCCTTTTGGCAAGCAACACGAGGACGACCGCTGCACATCGAGTTGGGGGAATGGGCGGAGGCTCTCCTCATTGCACCCTTGTCGGCCAACACCTTGGGCAAGTTGGCTCATGGGCTGGCGGATAACTTGCTCACCAATGTGGTTTTGGCTTCCCGGTGTCCGGTGGCGGTGGCACCGGCTATGAATACGCAGATGTGGAAGGCGGAGAAGGTGTCCGAGAATTGGCAGCGGCTACACCAGGATCCCCGTTTTTGGGCCTTGCCGACGGCCAGTGGCCGCCTGGCCTGTGATGCGGTGGGGGAAGGGCGCATGTTGGAGCCGGAGGCGCTGCAGGAGTATGTGCGGGCTTTGCTCTGGACAGGGGGGAAAAAAGATTGGCAGGGCAAGCGGGTGTTGGTGACGGCGGGGGGTACACGGGAGCCCATCGACGCGGTGCGTTTTATCGGCAACCCGGCCAGTGGTCGGATGGGAGTGGCGCTGGCGGTGGCGGCAGCCTGCCGGGGGGCGACAGTGACGCTGGTCCATGGGCCGTTGGGGATCCCCTTTGATCCAGCGCCCTTCGCCATTCGGGCCATTCCGGTGGAGACGGCAGCCCAACTGGAGGCGGCTTTGCAGGCGGAATTTCCCCAGGCGGATCTCTTGTGGATGGCTGCTGCTGTGGGGGATGTGCGCCCCTCTCAGGTTTACGCGGGGAAGCTGCCCAAAGCCGATCTACCCCAGATGTTGCCGTTGGAGCCGATCCCTGACCTGCTGGCAGCTCTGGCCCGCCACAAACGCCCTGGCCAACGCCTCATCGGCTTTGCCGCTCAAAGTGGGGATCCCTTGCCACCGGCCAGAGAGAAGCTCCGCCAAAAGGGCCTGGATGCTATTGTGGCCAACCCCATCGACCAACCGGATAGCGGCTTTGGCAGCAGCCACAACCAAGGCTATTGGATCCCCCAGCAGGGAAGTCCAGAGCGGATCCCATTGGCAACCAAGCCAACCCTGGCCCACCGGCTGCTGGATCTGGCCCGGCAATTGGAGTTGGGCTACTTTAGTTAAACTCCCTCTCCCTCTGGAAGAGGGGCCGGGGGTGGGGGCTGTGCGGTACAGAACGCTAAACTTCCCGGAATAGCTGTTCGCGAACTGCCTCAAGAACCTGTGTAAAGCCACAGGGGCAAGCCCGAGGTGCTCACTTCAAACTGCAGACGGGCCAAGGCTTCTGCTGCCGGCAGAAATCGAGACCAACCTCTGCGCCGCGGGAGCAGGTCGTAGAACTTCGCATCCGTCGGCAAACCCGCCAGCTCTGCCGCCCAAAGGCGGGCATCTTCTTCTGTGCCCAAGCGATCCACCACACCCAAGTGGAGGGCCTGCTCTCCGCTGAAAATGCGGCCATCGGCAAAAGTTTTGACCACATTCAAACTCAACTTGCGGGCAGCAGCAACCGTCTGCACAAACTGGCCGTAGGTAATGTCGATCAACTCTTGCAGGATGTTTCGCTCTTCTGGGGTCAGCTCGCGATCAAACGAGAGAATATCTTTGTAGGGGCCAGACTTAATCACCTTAAATGAAATCCCCACCTTATCCAGGAGGCGTTCGATATTATTGCCTCGAATGATCACGCCAATGCTACCGGTGATCGTTCCTGGGTTGGCGACAATTTTTTCGGCTCCCATGGCAATATAAACCCCCCCAGAGGCGGCAATGTTGCCAAAGCTGGCGACAATACGGGTGCCCTTTTTCTCTCGCAAACGCAAGAGGGCATTGTAGATTTCTTGGGAGTCGGCCACCGTCCCACCTGGACTATCGATGCGCAGCACCACGGCAGGGATATGGTTTTCTTCCGCCTCTTTCAGGGCCTTGAGAACCCGCTCGCGAGCTTTGCCATCAATAGCCCCTGCCACCTCAATGCGGCCGATTTGCCGGCGCAAGCCACCCAAGAATAACCGCTTCAGCATGGAAAAAAACTGGATAGAGATAAGTGCATATTCTGTATCATGAATGGCGGCTCATGGCTTGGTCAACCAGTTGCCTAGACGTTGCCATACACCGGGATCACCGCCCCTCGCAGATCCCGCGCTGCTTCTGAGACCAAAAAGGCGATCACCTGCCCGATGGACTCTGGCTTGACCCACAGCTTGGCTTGCTCGGATCCCATGGCAGCTCGGTTGGCCGGCGTGTCGATGATGCTGGGCAGGATGACGTTGGCCGTGATGTCGGTGCCTTGGGTTTCGGCGGCAATGGTGCGGGTCAGGGCCACCACCCCTGCTTTGGAAGCGCAGTAGGCGGCCAATTGCGGGCCCGGCTCCACCGCTCCGCGGGATCCCACCGTTACAATCCGCCCATAGCCCTGTTGCCACATTCTGCGCAGGCTGTGCTTGCAGGTCAGGAATGTGGTGGTGAGGTTGAGGTCGAAGTCGCGATACCAGTCCGCCAAGCTGTACTCGTGGGTGGGGCCCATGGCAAAGCCCCCCACCAGGTGGATCAGCCCATCCACGCGGGGTAGGTCGGCAATGACGCGGGCAACCGCCGCCTCATCTGTTAAATCCACTTGCACAAAGCGAACCCGATCCAGAGCATTGGCCGGCAGGCGCTCCCGCAAAATGGTGAGATCTTTCTCTTGGCGATAGGTCAAGGTCAGCTCTGCGCCGCTGGCCAGCACCACGGGAACCACCCCCAAACCCAGCCCGCCTGTGCCGCCGGTCAAGAGGATTTGCTTGCCTTGGTTGCTTTGCATGGATGCACCTGCATTGGCGAAAGGGATCCAGAACAAGATCGGGAAGGGACTTCAAAAACCCCAGAGGATGTTTGGGTTCGTCCAACTGAGCTTCCCTCTCTCACCCTACCCCGGTTCCTGCCCCTCTTGAAGAACAACAGCCCTTTTGGGCGCTTTCTCCAGCAACAGATCGCTCAAGGCCAGCCAGTGGGGCAGATCCAGCTCTTCGGCGCGGGCATCGGGGTTGAGGCGGAGCTGAGCCAAAGCTGCTGCAACCGCTTCTCGCTCCACCAAGCTTCCCAGGGCATTGACGAGCTTCTTGCGACGGGTGGAGAACCCCTGCTGGAGGAGTTGGTGAAACCAGCAGGGATCCCGGACGGGGGTGGGGGCGGGGCGGGGGGTGAGGCGAATCACAGCAGATTCCACCTTGGGGGCGGGCTTGAAAGCGGTGGGGGGCACCCTGCAGATCAGCTCGCAATCGGCCAAATACTGCGTCCGCAGGCTCAGAGCACCATAGGCTTTGCTGCCGGGGCCGGCCTGCAAGCGCTCGGCCAGCTCTTTTTGCACCAGAAGGACAATGCGCTCGAATTGCCGAACTGGCTGGGCCGGGGATCCGAGCACCTTTTCCAAAATGGGGCCGGTCAGGTTGTAGGGGATATTGGCCACCAGCAGGCGGGGTTGAGGAGGCAGCGGCAGGCGGAGAAAATCTCCCTCCAGCAGGTGAAAACGGGGTTGGCCGGCGAACCGTTTTTGCAGCAGTCGGCACAGATCCCGGTCGATCTCCACCGCCACCACCTGGGCGCCCTGGGCCAGCAATCGCCGCGTCAGTTGGCCGGTGCCGGGGCCGATCTCCAGCACCCAAGTGGGATCCGCCCCTCTCTCCAGATCATTCAACTGGGCAGCCCGCAAAATCGCCTCGTGAACAGCGGGATCCTTGAGCCAATGCTGACCAAACCGTTTACGAGGATAGGGCAACCGAGCGGTACCCAGAGGGGTTGCAGGAGCAATTGCCGGGTGGGTCATCGCTTGGCTGAGTTGGGAACAGAAATCAAGTTGGGATCGGCATCCTCAGGTCTATCTCGGGCGGGTTGAGCAGGGAGCGCCTCTGGGTTCGGATCCCCGCTCAGGAGCGGCTTGCGGTAGAGGGGCACCGTAAAGGTGACGGTGGATCCCAGCCCTTCGCCCAGGCTGTAGAAATTGATTTCCCCTCCCATCGCCTCCACCAGGCGTTGGCTGATGGCCAGGCCCAAGCCGGTTCCTCCATATTGGCGGGTGGTGGAACCATCCACCTGTGTGAAGGCCTGAAACAGTTTTTGCTGCTTTTCCAGCGACACGCCGATCCCGGTGTCGATGACGCGGATGCGGGCCAACCCCGGATTGCCGGGCAGGATATCCGCCCGCACGGTTACCGAGCCTTTGGGGGTAAACTTGATGGCATTCCCCACCAAATTGAGCATCACCTGCAACAGGCGTTGGTAATCGCCCAAGAGCAAAATCTGATCCGAGGTGTTGGGCAAGTGAAAGCTCAGTTGTAAGCCCTTCTGGCTGGCCTGCAAGCTGGTCTTGGCCTCCACATCCTTAAACAAGGCTCGCAGGTCGCAGGGCTGGAACTCCAACTGCATTTTGCCCGCCTCGATCTTGGCGATATCCAGCACATCGTTGATTAGGGCCAGCAGGTGCAGGGCAGAGCGATAGGCCTCTTGCAAAAAGTCCAGCTCCTCTTCGCGGTTTTCGGCCATCCCGTCCAGCACCAGCTTGATAAAGCCGATGATCCCGTTGAGAGGGGTGCGCAGCTCGTGGGAGGTGTTAGCCAAGAATTGGCTTTTCAGTTGGTTGGCCGATTCCGCTTGGGCACGGGCCTGCTCCAGCTCCTTATTTTTCTGACGCAGAGTTTGGTTGGCTAACTGCAAGCGGGTTGCCAGTTGGCGACTTTGATCCAGCAAAATGGCGTGGGCAATGGCTGCGCCCAGGTAGGTGGCAATGCTCTGGAGTACCTGAATGTGGCTTGGCTGCCAAACAGGAACCCTGTTCGGATCCAGCATTTCCAGCCAGAGCAGGCTGTTGGCGTAGCCCTGGTAAGACATGGCAATGGCCAGATGTCGCCCCGCCTCCACCGGTTCTTCCTGTCTGAGGGCCTGCAACAAATGGGGGTAATCTGCCAGCTTCAGGGTCTGGTGGAGCAGGGAGGGATCCCCAGGATGGCGGCGGTACTCGGCATTGACCGTGAGGGAGTCTTGCCCCACCTCGTAGAGGGCCATCAGGCAGCGATCTACCTCAAACAGTTGCCCCAACTGCTCCACGGTCTGCTGGCACAGTTGCCGGATATCCAGGGAATGCCGGATATTGCGCACCAACTGCGTCGTGATCCCCTGTACCGGATCGGCCGGGAGAGCATGGGGCTGGCTGTTGGGGCTGCTGGTTCCTCCGGCCAACGCAAAAGGCGTAGCCCCCAGCAACTTGCCCACTGCCGCAACCGCCACCACCTCCCCTTCCATGTCCCGTACAGGGTTGAGAGAAAGATGCAGATGCAACTTGTAGCGGGGCGAGAGCACCTGACATTCGTAGGAGAGGGGATCCCCGCTTGCAAAGACCTGGTTGAGCTTGGCTTCGTACTCTCCAGCGTTGGCCACCTCCCAGATTTGCTGTCCGCTCACGATGTGCTGAGGGTGGATGCCATATTTCTCGGCATCTTCCCAGTAAAAACTCCAGAAGCGCCTCTGGCGATCCTGCGTGTAGAACATCGGAGTGGGTCGGAGGGCGCCCATTTGGGATGAAGCCACCATTGCGCTAGGGGAACGTAGGCCAAAACTCAGGTTTTTCCAGAGGAAGCCGGGCTGGCCGGATCAGAGGCCGGGCGGGTTAGTGGGGCAGAGTCCTTGTTGAGGCGGGCGAAGATCATGCGGCCTGCTGAGGTTTGAATGGCGCTGGTCACAACCACAGAGCGGGTTTTGCCCACAGAGCGCTGCCCTTCTTCCACCACCACCATGGTGCCGTCTTCCAAGTAGCCTACCCCTTGACCTGGCTCTTTTCCTTCGCGGGTGATCTTGATATCAAAGCTGTCGCCGGCAACATAGATGGGCCGCAGCGCCTCGGCCAACTCATTCACATTCAGCACCTTGACCCCCTGCAGAGCCGCCACCTTCTTCAGGTTGTAATCGGTGGTAAGCAGCGTTCCCCCCACGGTTTGGGTGAGGCGCACCAGCTTTTCATCGACAGTGGTCAGATCTGGATAGTTGGCTTCGTGAATAACGAAACGATCGGGGTAGGCTTCTCGTAGAGCCTGCAGCGTATCCAAACCTTTGCGGCCCCGCTCTCGTTTTTGGGCATCGGCTTTGTCGGCAATGGTCTGCAATTCCGTCAGCACAAAGCGAGGAACCACCAGGGTTCCTTCCAAAAAACCTGTCTCGATTAACTGAGCCACTCGGCCATCGATGATGGAGCTAGTGTCCAAAACCTTGGCCGTGGCAGCCACCACATTGCCCTCCGCCCAGAGGGCTGCCTGCAAAGCATAGTTGGGGTTAAACAGCCGCAGCAGCGAGGGGCCGTGGGTATCGGCCAGGCTGACCCCCAGATAGGCAAAGGCCAAGCTGAAAAAGACCGAAGCCAGTGGCTCGAGGAACCTGTTGAGTTGGGGAGGCAAGGGCAGCAAGTACACAGGAGCCATGGCCAGATTGGCAATCACCAAGCCGATCACCAACCCCACCGAGCGGCTGATCAACACGTCCGGCGGCAGGGAGCGCACATTGGCCTCGAAGCGACGGTAGCTCCAGCGCACCAGGGATCCCAAAGCCAGTCCTGCCAGCACGCCAAAGCCGCTGGTGACGACACGGGCTCCTTCCACATTGGCCCCCTGAATGGCGGCAGGAGGGAGCAGATCCAGGCCATAAAACCCGAGGCCAGCTCCCGCCAACATGAAGATCATGACCAGTAAAGCGTCTAGCATAAGGAAAAAGACGGCCCTGCTGAGTGGGTGATGCTGCTGGGAATAGGCAAATCTGCTTCCTATTCTAGTCGTCTGGCGTTGGAGGGATCCGGACAACCAAGCCAGCCCTCCCCCAGAAGGATTCAGACTATGCTGAAATCATAGCGATCCCTTGCCAGCTTGAGGGATCTGTGGAGCATGCCTCTAATCCCCAAAACCCTGAACTTTGCTGAATTTACTGAGCTTTAGGCGGTTTGGCAAAAGTCATTGAGAGGGATATAGTAGACCAAGTTTCCCCCTGATCCTTGAGTCCACCGCAACGGTTGCCGGGAAGTGAAGGGGGAAAGCGCTCGGGGGGTATTCCTCAGGGCTTTGCGGGATACCGCCTTCCTGTTTGGACTCCGTCCCGCTGACGCGAACAGAGATAGGCAGGATGCGATCGCTTCTTTCCTGAACCATGTTCAGGAGAGTTCAGCGTGAATGTATCAGAAACCGCTACAATCCAAATCTCAACGAGGCTAAAAGCAACCATGGCACAAGCACTGGAACTCAATACCGAGAACGTCGAGAAAGTCCTGGACGAGCTGCGTCCTTACTTGATGGCCGATGGGGGCAATGTGGAATTGGTGGAAATCGATGGCCCGGTGGTCAAGCTGCGCTTGCAGGGGGCCTGTGGAGCCTGCCCCAGCTCGACCATGACTCTAAAGATGGGCATTGAGCGCAAGTTGCGGGAGAGCATTCCCGATATTTTGGAGGTGGAGCAGGTATTCTGAGGGGCCCTGTAGGTTTTTGTGAGATTCCTTTAGGGTTCTTTATCATGTGTTGGATTATGTGCCTTGACAAATAGCCTCGGGTGGCTCTCTGCTCCCCACTTCTTTCTTCTGTGCCTTCTTCAGAGCTAGCGCATGTCTGTTCTCCTCTCCATCGCCATTCTCGCCCTGCTGATCCTGGTGCATGAGGCAGGGCACTTTGCGGCAGCCAAACTCCAAGGGATCCATGTCAACCGCTTCTCGCTGGGGTTTGGCCCGGTGTTGTGGCGATACCAGGGCAAGGAGACAGAGTACGCCATTCGCGCCCTGCCGCTGGGGGGCTACGTGGGCTTTCCTGACGAGGATGAACATTCCCCCTACCCGCCCGACGACCCGGATCTGCTGAAAAACCGCCCCGTGCTGGATCGCCTGGTGGTGATGAGTGCAGGGGTGATGGCCAACCTGATCTTCGCCTATCTGGTGCTGGTGTTGATGTTTGCCTGGGTGGGGATCCCCTCGGTAACGCGCCTCCATCCCGGCATTCTCATCCCTCAGGTGATGCCCGATAGCCCGGCGGAGCGGGCCGGCCTGAAGGCAGGGGATGTGGTGTTGCAGGCAGCCGATCGCGATTACAGGGGGATTGCCGACGAGACGGCGGCCTTGGCAGCTCTGAACGATTTTCAGGTGCTGATCCGCAGCAGCGAGAACCGGCCCATTCCCCTGGAGGTGCAGCGTGGGGAAGGGGATCCCCTGCAATTGACGGTGATCCCAGAGGTGCGGGGAGAGACGGTGGCCATTGGAGTGACCTTGGCCCCCAACCAGGAGGTGACCTTGCGTCCCCCTCAGAGTGTGGCTGAGATCCTCACGGAGGCGGGAAATGCCTACCAGCGGGTGGTGATGCTCAATCTGAACGGCTTGCGGCAGTTGCTGCAGAATTTCCAAAGCACGGCTGCTCAGGTCTCCGGCCCGGTGGGGATCGTCAAGATTGGGGCGGATCTGGCCCGCGATGACGCCGCCAGCCTGTTTAATTTCACCGCTTTGATTAGCATTAACCTGGCCTTTCTCAACCTGTTGCCCCTGCCCGCCTTGGACGGGGGACACATTGCCTTTTTGATCCTGGAGGCGATCCGCGGCAAACGGCTGCCCAAGCATCTGGAGGAGCGGGTGATGCAGACGGGCTTGGTGTTGTTACTGGGATTGGGGGTGGTGCTGATCTTCAAAGACACCCTCGCCATTGTCACCGGGTCGGGCTAGGGGAAGATGGCCAGCAAACGGGCCTTGCGCCAGCGAGCTTTGGAGATCCTGCTCCGGCTGAAGCGCCACTACCCCAACTCCACCTGTGCCCTCCACTACCGGACGCCGCTGCAACTTTTGGTGGCAACCATCCTCTCCGCTCAGTGTACGGATGAGCGGGTGAATCAGGTAACGCCAGAGCTGTTTCGTCGCTTCCCGGATGCCCAGGCCCTGGCGACAGCGCCGCGAGAGGAGATCGAGGCTCTCATCCATTCCACCGGCTTCTATCGCAACAAGGCCAAACACATTCAGGAAGCCTGCCGCAAGATCTTGAGCGATTTCGGTGGTCAAGTGCCCCGCACCATGCCGGAGCTGCTCACCCTACCCGGTGTGGCCCGTAAGACGGCCAATGTGGTGCTGGCCCATGCTTTCGGCATCCATGCCGGGGTTACCGTCGATACCCATGTTAAGCGCCTCAGCCGCCGCCTCGGCCTCACTGAGCACGAGGATCCCGTGCGCATCGAAAAGGATCTGATGCAGTTGTTGCCGCAGGCGGATTGGGAGAACTGGTCTATCCGTCTGATCGACCACGGGCGGGCCATCTGCACTGCCCGCAGGCCTCTGTGCCAGCAATGTTTTTTGGCGGATCTCTGCCCCAGCGCTCCCCTCCTGAGACCGGCGGCACCGGATGAGAAAATGGATAAAAAAGCTACCAAAGCCTCGCCAACCTGAGAGGATGGTTTCTGGGCGCCCTGTATGGCTGAGCCGGCAGGGATCCCTCCCTTGCAGCACTTGTTTTGGCCGCCTCTCGCCCTAGAATAAGCTCCATGCAGGATAAACCCATGTCAGTCGCGCCCCCCGTTCTGGTCATTGCCGGCCTGACGGGATCCGGGAAAACCTTGGCCATCCAGCAGTTGGAACAACTGGGGTACACCAGCCTAGAAGGGATCCCGCCTGCCCAGGTGATCCCCTTGGTTGAGGCGATGCGGACCCATCACGCTGCTTTGGCCATCAGCTTGAATCTCCACGCCCAGGAGTACCGGGATCAAGTTCCCACCCTGGCTGCTTGGGTGCAATCGCAAGGGATCCCTTTCCTATTCCTGGAGGCTCGCTCCTCGGTGCTGCTCAACCGTCTCAGCGCCCACCGCCGTCCCCATCCCTACGGGGAAGCTGCCGGTTTGTTGGAGGCCATTGAGCAAGAGCGGCTGGCTCTGGCCCCGGTGCGGGAACGCTGCACCCACTGGTTGGATACCTCCGACCTCAATGCCCAGCAACTGCGGCAGCAATTGCAAGCTTTGGTGCAAGGGATCCCCCAGCCCCTCAACCTAAGGCTGGTCAGCTTCGGTTTCAAATACGGCGTTCCCCCCGATGCCAACTTGCTGTTCGATGTGCGCTTTTTGCCCAACCCCTTCTTTCAGCCCCATCTGCGCCGCCTTACCGGGCAGGATCCCCTGCTGCAGGAGTTCTTGTTTGCGGATCCCATTACACAATCCACCTACCAGCACATCTTGTCCCTGATCAAAGCGTTTTGGCCCCACTATCGCGCAGAACGTCGCCCCCACCTGACTTTGGCCATCGGCTGTACCGGCGGCCAGCACCGCTCGGTGGCTCTGGTGGAGCGCCTGGCCCAGGATCTGCAGCCTTGGACTGTCCCTGCCGGCAACCACGCCCTTCCCGACCTGAATGTTCAGGTTCAGCATCGCCATCTGCTCGACTCTCAGCGGGAGCTGGAAGCCCGCTTTGGCCCGGTGCCCGGCGAAGTTGGCGTTGCGCAGCAACAGGTTAGGATCCCTTTGGCCGGCGTTCCTGCACCTTCCCATGGCTAAGCCCCTGCCCAGCAACAAGTCCCCTGTTTGGGGCATTCGTCGCCGCAAGGCTGCTTGGTCGGGAAGTGGCTGGAAATGGCTCTTTCCCGGTTTGGCTGTCAAACGCTGGCTGAGCCTGGCGGTTGGGGGCGTGCTGCTGATGGTGCTGGGCATCGCCATCTGGACGGAGTTGACCCCCATCTTTCGCTTAAAACGGCTGATCGACATCACCCTGCGCTTGATTACCACTTGGATCCCGAACAACATCAGTGGCCCCCTGGTGACTGGGATCGGGCTGGTGATGGTGGTGCTGGGGTTTCGCAGCGCCATGCGCTCCATCGAGGATGTGCTGATCCCCGAGGGAGATGAAGCGCTGGTGGATAAGCTGTTGTCGCGGCGGCGTCTCAGCCGTGGTCCCCGCATTGTGGTGCTGGGGGGCGGCACCGGCCTCTCCAACCTGCTGCGGGGTCTGAAGCGCTACAGCTCCAACATCACAGCCATTGTCACGGTGGCCGATGACGGGGGATCCTCAGGGCGTCTGCGGCGGGAGATCGGCGTTTTGCCCCCCGGCGATATCCGCAACTGCCTCACTGCTCTGGCCAACGAAGAAAAGCTGCTCACCGAGCTGTTTCAATATCGCTTCCAGTCGGGGGAAGGGTTGAGCGGCCACAGCTTCGGCAATTTGTTCATCACTGCCCTCACCGCGGTAACCGGCGGCGACTTGATTCGGGCCATCACTGCCACCTCGCAAGTCTTGGCCATTCAGGGGCGGGTGCTGCCGGCCACCCTGGCGGATGTCACCCTTTGGGCGGAGCTGAGCGATGGCCGCCGCGTGGTGGGAGAGTCCAACATTGCCAAAGCCGGAGGACGCATTTGCCGAATCGGCTGTGACCCCCCCAACCCTCCCGCCCTACCGGAAGTCATCGAGGCTATTGAGGCGGCAGAGTTTGTGGTGCTGGGGCCGGGTAGCCTCTACACCAGCATCATTCCCAACCTGTTGGTACCGGAAATTGTGGAAGCTCTGGCCAAAAATATGGCCCCCCACATCTACGTCTGCAACATCATGACCGAGCCGGGGGAAACCGACGGCTATACTGTTGGGGATCACGTCATGGCTCTGGATCGGGTGGCAGGAGTGCGCCTATTTGACGGCGTGCTGGTGCAGCGGGAGCCACCCTCCCCGCGCGCTTTGGAGCATTACCGCCGCAGCGGTTCTGAGTTTGTGGTGCTGGATCCCGACAAACTGGCTTACCTGGGCTGCCGTGCCGTTTTGGCTAACGTCATGCAAGAGGATCCAGAGACCGGCTTGGTGCGCCACAACCCCGAACGCCTGGCGGCAATGCTGATGCGCTGGTTCGACAGACATCGCCCCCTCTAGGTTGGCCCAGGCTATTCTCCGCTGCTATTGCAGGCGGGAATAGGGACGGGGATAGGGTTTGCCCATCTGTCGAGCCAGGTACACCTGAAAGGTTTGTGCCACCGCCCCTGCCCGCACCAGGGGAACCTCGGCCACAGGCTCGATTTGGGCAAAGTAGTCGCCATAGGTGGCTGGGATCCCTGCCCTCGGCTGGAACAGCTTGGAAGTGATGAGCAGCCCATCCTGCCCCAGCCAGTCCTGCGGCTGCGACCAAAAGGCAAAGCCCCGCAAATCCGCATCCAGGCAGGTCAGAGGCTTGTCCGTCAGCGGAGCCAGGGCCATGGCGATCTGACCGCCCAAAAAATAGACATTGGTAAAAACGAACTCTGCCTCCTCAAGGGCTTGAGCCAGGTGGGGATCTGTCCGAAACCGCTGCCGCAACTGCTCAATTTCAATGAGCTGAGTAGAGGGATCCTGCTCCACGGGCCACAGGCCCAGCCCGCCAGGAGCCTGCAGCAGGCCATAGCGCACATGGGCCAGCCCCACCCCCACCACCAAGCTGACCATCACCGCCGTCCCCACTAAGGTTCGCTTCGCTCCCGGCCACCGTTCCCAGAAGGATCCCAGCAGCAGCGTCAGCACCCAAAACCCCGGCATGGGCCAGGTGGGCAAGATGGGCCGGTAGCCTCCCATCAAGGTAAAGGCCAACACCAGCGGTAATCCACAGGCCAGGATCAAAAGGTGCTTGAGCTCTTCATCCGTCAGCCGCATCCCGCGGAGAATCTGCAGGGCCACCCGACCCGTCCCTGCCAAACTCGCCCACCCCAAAGGGATCCCCAAGCTGGGGAACAGGTAAAAGATTTCAGAAAGGATCGTCAGCCCCAGCGCTTGCAGTTGATACCCTGCCTCCGGCACCGCCCGCCCCGCCTGAAAGCGAAAGGAGACCCAATCCTGCTGGGCGTTCCAGATCAGCACCGGGCTGAAGGCCAGCACAAAACCCAGCACCGCCAGCACCGTCCAGCCCGACCTCAAGGCACAGCGATGAACTGGGCTGAGCAGACAAAAGAGTACCAGGCCGAACCCCAAAGCCAAGCCGTGGTACTTCCCCAAGCAGGCCAGCCCCACCAAGAGACCTATGAGCGCTAGCCTAGGCCCTGGCCGATAGCGAGCCGCCCCATAGACTCCCAATTTCCCCTGCCCCAAAGGCACCGGGAAAAACTCCTGGCTGGCCACCCATAGGGTTGCTGCCGTAAAAAAGACCAGCGGACTATCCGGCAGGGTCAGCACCCCAAACCCAATCCAAAGGATCGGCGCGATGCTGATGGCCGCCAAGCTGATCAGTCCTGCCCGATCAGAGAAAAGGCGCGCTCCGGTGTAGTAGAGGAATAGGGAAGACCCACAATACAGCAGCAGGGATCCCAGTCGAATAGAAAAAGCCGACACCTGGCCGGTCAAGGCAGGCCCCAAGCCCGTTGTCCAGGCCACCAGCGGCGGATGGTCAAAATAGCTCCAATCCAGATGGCGGGTGTAGAGGTAGTAGTAGGCTTCGTCAAAGCCCGGCGGCAAAAGGGCAGCCACCAGGCCCCGCATGAACAAGCCCAACCCCAGGATTAGCCAAACCGCTCTAGGCAATGGAGGGGATCCCTATGGGCAGATGGACAGATCTAACTTACCTTGAATACCTCTCGGGGCTACGTCCCTCTAGCACTATGACTTTGTTTTCCGAAAAAAAATGCCCGATGACTTTCCCGATGACTTTGTTTCCCGCAAAAAAATGACCGGACACCCCAAAAATTGACCCAGCTTCTCGGCCTCTGCCCGCGCCTCTGATTCACCGCCACTGGAGATGGATAGCAAAGGCTTCTGGGATTGCAATGTCACCTCTACCGAAAAGCTAGTATCGCCATCAGAATCTGTCCTGGCCTGAACCGTGACCTGCTGCACATCTCGGAAGGAATAAGTTTTCTGCCCTCGCGATCCAAAAGGAGTGAGGTACTCCTCCTGGATTCGGTACAGGGAGCGGTCAAAGGTTAGGCGGTAGGACCACAAAGCCGATATCAGTGTAAAAATCCCTGGCGAAAGGAAGAGGAGGGAAAAGATTATAATATCCACTGAGGGCTTACTGCTATCTACTAAGAGCTGACTCTCTATGCCGTTCACAAAAGACTGAATGCGCCTTGCCAGTTCCTGAGCCTCCCTCTCACTGGAAGCTGACCAGGCTACCTGTTCCCCTGCAGGAGTTTTCAGCGTGACATAGTAGTATTTGTAGTGGGTTGTTCCTGTTCCTTTAACTGGGTTTCTTTTGACTCTTTTGATTTCGGTTTTGGTTCCAGCCCCTCTCACGTCCTTGTAGAGTTCAGTCGTACTTGGCAAAGGCAGCAACGGCTGGAAAAACACTTCGCAGTTAACCGCAGACTGGTCAACTCGAAAGCAGGTGAAGTGGCGATCGCCCAGGGAAAACCACTCTAAAGCCAAGAACGGGAGGAACATGAAGGTAAGAAAAGGGCCCAAACACGAAACTTTTTTCTCTTGGTACACGCGCTTGTTGTGGCTCTCCTCCACGCATTTCATAGACTTAACTCCGAGAAAGCTGGATTTTTTTAGATTATGGCTTGCTAGTCTGCCGGTCGTCTGTTTCCGAGAATACGAAGCGTTTAAAAAATTATGAAAAGCAGTAAGTCCTCCGGTTTTCGCTGTGCTGTATTCAACTTCCCCTCTCTCCAACCAGGAGCGGAAATTGAGTGGCTGACTGCACGAGGCGCCGGGAAGAAGCTGTGGGGTGGCATAACAGTGGGATGAGCGCCAAACTAGCGGTGGTGCTCATGTGAGGATTGCAATGGAAGGCAGACCTAGGGCTAGGGTAGGGCGGCCTGTGCCGAAATCTCTGGAGACAAGGCAAAATGGCCGGCAACTTGCTCAACGGCGCCGACGCAGAGGTTCTTGGATCCCTTCACCGCGAAGCTCCAGGCAGTGGGGAACAGCGCTGGGATGGCTCTTGGGGGAGCGGATCCCGACGGCCCGCCAGCTTGACTTTCGCGCCGGCATGACCGGACTGGCTTTGATCATCGCCGTATTTGTAACAGGAGCACGTCTGGTTTATTTGCAACATCAACAGGCACCCCTATTGCAGCAGCGAGCCGAAGCCCAGCAGCGAGCCCAGCTAAGACCTTTCATTCCTCGTCGCTCAATTGTGGATCGTCATTCTATTGCCAAGCAGCAGGCAGAATTGCTGGCCGTAGATCGCCCCGTCTATACTCTCTGGGCCCATCCCCGCCTCTTTGGCAAACGCACTCCAGAGGAAATTGCCACCGCTCTTGCTCCCCTGTTGCGGCGTCCGGTGGAGCAACTGACGCAGCGGCTGTCGGTTAATCATGCGGTGCGGGTGGAGCGCTGGGTATCCCAGGAGGTGGCAGATCAAATTCAGGCTCTGCATCTGGATGGCCTGGAGCTGGTGAGCGAGCGGCAACGCATTTACCCCCAAAAAGAGATGGCCGCTGAGGTGGTAGGCTATGTAGATCTGGATCATCAGGGCCAAGCGGGAGTGGAATATTCCCGGCAAGAGCTGCTGGAGCGTACTGTTCAGCCTGTTACTATTCCTCGCGATGGCTACGGACGACTGTTGGCTGCCGAGGTGCCGGAAGGGCTGCTGCAATCTGGCGAGACGGTGCTGCAACTTACCTTAGATATGCGCCTGCAAAGAGCTGCCCGCGCTGCCCTGAAAGTGCAACTGGAGCGGTTTCGAGCCCTGCGGGGTACGGTGATCATCTTGCAGCCCCACACGGGGGAGATTTTGGCTCTGGTGAGCGAGCCCACCTATGACCCCAACCGCTACTTTGAGTATGACCCCGGTCTTTTTCGCAACTGGGCCGTAACGGATTTGTATGAGCCGGGATCCACCTTCAAGCCCATCAACATTGCCATTGGGTTGGATGCTGGAGCCTTTACAGCAGATGAACGGGTCTATGACGAGGGTCGGATTCTCATCGGTCAGTGGCCCATTCAAAATTACGACTACCACCAGCGAGGGGCCCATGGCTGGATGAGCGTCACGGATATCCTGCGGCAATCCAGCAATGTGGGCATGGTACATCTAATGCGCAAGCTGGATCCCCGCCAGTACTACAATGCCTTGGTGCGGCTGGGGTTCAACGAGCGCAGTGGCGTGGATTTGCCCTTTGAGCCGGCCAGCCGTTTGAAACCGCTGCGACAGTTTGTTACGGTGCCGGTGGAGCGGGCCACTGTCGCTTTCGGCCAGGGGCTGGCCCTCACTCCTCTACAGTTGGCTGCCATGCACTGCATCATTGCCAATGGCGGACTGAAAGTACAGCCCCATGTGGTGCGAGGCTTGGTGGAAAAGGATACGGATACTCTGGTTTGGGGATCCCCACAGCCGCAGCCGGTGCGGGTACTATCCGAGCAAGCCACCCTGGCAGTGCGTATCCAAATGCGGGATGTGGTGGACTTTGGCACGGGGCAATCGGCCAAGATCGAGGGGTATGAGATCGCTGGCAAAACCGGCACTGCCCAGAAAGCCGGGCCACGGGGGGGCTATTTGCCCGGCAAGCGCATCACCAGTTTTGTGGGCTACTTCCCGGCCATTCGCCCCAATTACGTGATCTTGGCGGTGATCGACGAGCCCCAGGGGGAAGATGCCTTCGGCTCGACGACGGCTGCTCCCGTTGTTCGCTCGGTGATCCAGGAGATCATCGCCCTAGAGGGGATCCGCCCCAACTCTACTTAGCGCAGCTATAGGAACAAGGGGCGAAGGTGGATGCCAAAGGGGGCCCAGACAGTGAGGAAATGAGCGAAATGCCCATACCTCCGGATTGGCTCTTCCTGGAAAAAGCCATACTCAAGACTGGCCACCCACAGAGTCCGACTTAACCTCTGCACTCCTCCAGCTCAGCTTGGAGTTGAGGTAGAAGTTCCAGAATACAACAATACCGATGGCAATTAAGTTGGCCAACAAATAATGAATGCCCAAGCGCTCGCTCAGCAAGGTCACCAGTGAAGTGTTGAGAACCAAGCCAATTAAGCAGATAACGTTAAACTTCGCCAACCGCTGCAGGCGATTCCAGGGCCCCGGCTGCAAGCGGGTCACATGGCGAAAAGTCCACAGGTCGTTCCAGAGGAAGTTATTGAGAATGGCCACCTCCGAAGCAACCAGCTTACTGGTTATGAGATCCCATCCTAAGTTGGTGGGATCGTGCAAAACATAGAGCAAAGCCATGTCCACCAAGGTGCCGGATAGGCCGACCGTGCTGAAGCGCAAAAAGGATCCCACCTGCCCTAGCGAAAAGCGCAGCACCATCAGGTGGTGGAGATATTGGAGACAAGTTTGCAGTTGGATTTTGCTCTCCCCGTTTTGGCGCTCCTGAAAGATGTAGCCGACCTCGGCAATGGTTCTCACCCGGCCCCGAGCCAGCACCTCGATCAGCAGCTTGTAACCCTTGGGGTTGAGCGGGATCCCGGCAATAGACTGGCGTCTGACCAGGAACAGTCCGCTCAACGGATCGGAAACACGGCTGAAGATCCCTGGCAGCAGAGCCAACCCGATCCATTGGGCCCCACGGGAGACGATGCGTCGGCCCAAGCTCCAGTGGCTCACCCCCCCCGACTCCGCATAGCGGCTGCCCACCGCCAGATCTGCCCCCTTCTGGATGAGCAGCCACAATTTGAGGACAATCTCCGGCGGATGCTGCAAATCCCCATCCATAACCCCCAACACCTCGCCGCGGGCAGCTTGCCATCCCCGCAGCACGGCAGTGGCCAGGCCTCGTTCGTGGTGGCGACAAATGACTTGCAGTTGAGGGAATTCTTTTTGCAATCCTTGGGCCACTTTGGCAGTGTAATCGGGGCTATTGTCATCCACCACAATCAACTCATAGCTTCCAGGCAGAATCGTGTCTAGGTGGGCACACAACTGCCGGATCAGGCTGCAGATACTGGAGGCTTCGTTGTAGGTGGGAATGACCAGCGACAGTTGGACAGGGCTGGACTGAGACAGAGGTGGAATCTGAAAAGGAGCTGCAGAAGCTTTGGGATCGGCAGAGGAAGTAGGAGCTCCATGAAACATTCAGCAGGCCATCCAAAAACAATAAAACAAAAATCCTCCGCCTAGGGCTGCAAATCCTAGGACTGCCCTGGTTCATACTGGGTCCACAGAACGATCCCCTATCGTACTGATCGATGAGCCGCAGGGCTAGACCTTTCTCTACCTACCCAGCTTCTGAGGACTCCGTCTCGCTGACGCGAACGGGAGAGGTTACTTGGCTAAGGGGATCCCGTAGAGGGGCTCATCAACACCGGGATCTGGGCCTGAGCAGAGGCAGTCTCAGGCAGCGAGGGGGCAGGGGTGAAACTGGGGTAGGGGATGCGCTCGTGGTTGGATTCCCGCCAGACCTCCACGAAAGCGTCTGCCACCACCTCCAAATCCTCCAGCGTCAGCCCACTGTCAACCAACTGGCCATCTTGCCAACGGGCCTGGGCAATTTTGCGGACAACAGCTTTTGCCCGCTCGACCACATCGGGGCCGAAGCCATCGCTCAGAGTCATGCTGCGCAGGGCGGCTTCACAGGCATCGGCCATCATCACCACCCCCGTCTCCTTGCTCTGGGGGATCGGGCCATCGTAGCGGAACGGCTCTTCGGGTACGGGCTGACCCCCGGCTTTCATCTGGGCTTGATGGTAGAAATAGGCAATCAGGATCGTCCCCTGGTGCTCAGGGATAAACGCCTGGACGGCGGTAGGCAGATTATATTGCTTGGCCAGGCGCAAGCCATCGCTGACGTGGGCCTTGATAATCTGAGCACTGCGATAGGGATCGTCCAGTTGGGTGTGGGGGTTGAGGCTGCCCATCTGGTTCTCGATGAAGTAGCGGGCCTGCAGCATCTTGCCGATGTCGTGGTAAAGAGTGCCGGTGCGCACCAGCTCCACGTTGAGGTTCAGCTTCTGGGCAGCCCGTTCTGCCAAAGTGGCCACAAGCAGAGTGTGCTGAAAGGTGCCGGGGGCCTCTGCAGCCAGTCGCCGCAACAGGGTGCGATTGGGATTGCTCAACTCGATCAGACGAATGGGGGTGGCTAAGTCAAATAGGCGCTCCAGGTAGGGGCTGGCTCCCAGGGCAACAATGCTCCATCCCAAGCTGGTTCCCCCTGCCAAAGCCATGGCCAACAGGTCGATGCCACCGGTGGTGGCCAAGCTAACCGCCCCGTAGGCCAGCATCTGCACCGCTGCCGCTCCTCCTCCCAACAAGGCCAGCTCTTCGCGGGAACGGGAACGCCCGGCCAGGGCAGAGGCCACCACGCTGCCGGAGAGCAAGGGTACAAGGGTGAGCAGGTTGACAGGGGAGACCAAGGGCAAAAACAGCGCCTGGCCTACCACCACCACCAAGCCCAGCCCTGCCCCGTAAAAACTGCCCAGCAACAGCCCCACTGCCGGCAGGGAGCTGAACTCCAGCTTGAACAAGGCCGCCAAAAGGGGAGCGGTCAGGGAAACTATGAGGATCAACACCCGATCCCGGCGGCGCAATCCCGGCCTCAAGCGTTGTTGCAGAGGCACAAAGACAGCCAGGCCCATGCCCATCACTCCGGCCACTCCCACCAAGCCCCAGATGTTGATCCCGCGCTGGGTAAGCCCAAAGTGATCCAAGATGAGAAAAATTTCGGGAGTGATGACCTGATCTGCTCGCACGATCACCTGGTTCTCGGCAACCGAGATCAGAACCGGCTCGACTTTTTCCAGCTCGGCGCGGATGCGCTGCTCGGTGCGCTGGGGATCCACCTCCACGTTGGGAATGAGCACCTGCTGCAGCCACTGATAGACCAGGGCCTGCAGCTCCTGTCGTTGGGCGGCGCTGCCCGGAAAAATCAAATCGTCCAGTTGGGCTTGGATCCCTTCGGCGCGAACTTCGCGGGGCAGGCCATCCACAATCCCTATCTTCTGCAGGCGCTCCAAGACCCGCCGGCTCAAGGTTTGCAAATGCTGCCAATCCGCATCTGCCAAGTTGAGAACGGTGGCCGGAACAGGGGGGGTGAGCTGCTCCAGAGCCGGCAAAGCTGCCCGATAGCGCTGCTGCGCCGCTTCCACCTGGGCAATCAACTGGGTATAGGGATCCGTCGCCGCCATCTGGGTGGCCGATCCGTCCAACCAGACCCGCTGCCAAACCTCGACAAGCTCTTGCTTAGCCCGCTGCTCCGGAGGAAGCTGCTCCGGTCGCCCAGAAGAGGGCTCTTCTGAAGGAGATGGGGTGGCTCCGCGGATGGCCTCTTGTCGGGCGCGAGCCTGGAAGGGTTCCCACTCCTCCGGGGAAAGCTGGCGCAGGTAGATCTGCGTTGGCAGAGACAGCAACTGGACAGAAACATAGGGCAGAGGCCCTGCCTCTTGTCGGATGGCTTCCACCTCAGCCAGGAGACCCTCCAGGTTTTGCCGCATGCTGTCGTTGGCGGTGCTGTTGATTTTGAGGGCCTGAACCACCCGCCGTCGCGCCTCAGCTTGTCGGGCCTGGGTAGCCTCCACATCTTCAATCTCCGCCGCAGCAGGGGCGAGAAACGTCTGCGGAGAACGGCTGCCGACGGTCAGTTGTGGTTCGTTGTAGTAGCGGATCCCGTGGACGGCAGTGAGGGAGAGAAGCGCTATGGCATAGCCGGCAACCCGTTCCGAAAGGGAGAGCCTGCTCTTTCGAGGGGGGGCTGCCTGGCATCCCCGAGTCCAGTGTTCCGCGTTCGCGTCGGTGGCGCGAAGGGCTTTGGGCGTGAGCGGGTTTTTCATGGATTGGCCTGGCAGCGTCTTTCTCTTTTCTATCCCCTTTTGGCCGGGTAGCCCAGGAAGAGGATCTCAATCGCCGATGGTAATCTGCCCCACCATACCTGCTTCTGCATGGCCGGGAATAGTGCAAACCAGAGAATAGACCCCAGATTTCAGAGGAATAAATTGCCACTCCACCGAAGCGCCTGGCTTCAGCTCCAGTTCTCGGATCTGGCCCTTAATTTCCACGCCGGCCACGTCCAACTTACGGGTCCAAACGGCATCGGCAAAATCTTTGGCGCTGAAATAATGTTTCAATTGGCTGGGGTTGCTCAGGCAAAGACGGTAGAGGCTGCCGTTGCGAAAAGACAGTTCCTTGGGCGCAAACACCAACTGATTGTCGGCAGTGCCCAACTCAACCACCTTCTCCTGCGGCGTTTGTCTGGAGAGATCCCGCGCCTGCGCCAGGCCAGGGATCCCAATCATGAGGGCCGATAGCCAGATTCCCAGCACCAGGAAATGACAGAACCTGTTTAACATTGCAACAACGAGGAGAGAGGAAAGAGCAAAGAGAAAAGAGCAACGAGGAGAGAGAAAAGAGCAAAGAGAAGAGATTTCTCCTTCTCACTTCTCACTCCTCCCTTCTCACTCCTCTGCGAGTAGCCTGGAAACTCAAGATAGCATCTCTAGGCGGAGAGGTTTTGATTCCCTTCTGCCCTGTCTAGCCATCCACATCCTCGTAGAGTCGCACGGCTGGGGCTTCCTCTCCGTCTTTCCTTATTTCAAGGGCTACCGCAGCGGCGTAGCCACCGGCAACCTGAAGCGGTAGGGTTACCCAGCAAGAGTCCCCGTCCAAAGCTCTGGAGCCGGCCAGACCCCTGCCTGTTCCCTTCAGGAGCGCCTCCTTTTGTGTCCACATTTGAAAGAAAAGGGCATCCCGCTCTGGAGCTGGACAGCTGGCCAAACGGCCCTGCTCAGCAGCCGAAAAGTAGCGCTGGGCGATGCGCTGCCAGCGGGGCACAGGTCGAACCCATTCCAGATCCACTCCAATGCGGTATTGCAACCTCAGGCCGATCAGGACGCGCTCGTGGGAGTGGCTGAGGTTGAACTGCAGCGGCAGGGGTGGATCCCGCCAGTAGGGTTTGCCGGTAGAACTGTGGTCGAGGGGGATCCCCTGGGGCGGAATGCCGCTGTAGCGGCTAAGCAAGCTCCGCAACCCAAGACGACCGGCCAGAAAGCGGCGCCGATCTGCCGGCAGTTGTAAACGCTCTGCCCGCCGACATTCTTCAGGGGAAAGAAGGCCGAGCTGGGGGAGCAACTTCTCCAACGGGGGGACTGTCTGCAGCCAAAGATGCACCTCTGACTTTCCCGACAACGGCTGCAGGGATCCCCCTGTGGCGACTGCTACCTCGCTGAAGTTGGATCCAGACAACTCTGAAAACTGAGGATAGGGTAACATGGCCTTGAATTGGTGGGGTTGGCAACACCACCCAGACAGTACACCCTTTCCTGTACGCGCTCGCGAGACCTGGTCTGACCTGATGCCCTCCTTCCACTATCCCCCCCGTCCTGACCGTGTCCGCGCAGCTCGTCAGCAGGCTATTCGTCAGGGGATCCTCTGGCTGTTGTTGGGGTTCACGGCTGTGTTGGCGGGTTCTGCCGGTGCCCTCCTGGCCGTGATGTTGCCCCGTCAGGTGATCCCAACTTCCCTCACTCCTGCAGAACAAGAAGCCTTCCGTCCTGATGCCTTACGGGCTGCGGCTCTGGATCGCTCGTTGCATATCCTCATTCTCGGCACAGACAACCCGGATCCCACCCTGCCCTTGCCCACAGAGCGAGATCGCTTCCACACCCGCAGCGACACCATTCTCTTGGCCCGCTTTGATCCCCAGGCGCGGCGGATTACCGTTTTGTCCATCCCCCGCGACACTCGTGTGCGCTTGCCCGGCTTTGGCGTGACCAAGATCAATGCTGCCAACTTGGCAGGGGGCCCGGCGCTGGCGGCCCAGGTGGTCAGCCACTTGATGGGTGGGATCCCGATTGACCGCTACATTCGCCTCAATACCGATGCTCTGGAAGAGCTGATCGATGCGGTGGGCGGCGTGGAAATCTACGTGCCGGAACCGATGCAGTACGCAGATCACACCCAGCAGTTGTTCATCCACCTGGAGCCCGGCTGGCAACGCCTCAATGGAGAACAAGCCCACCACTTTGCCCGCTTTCGCCGCGATCACCTGGGATTGGGGGATATCGGTCGGGTGCAACGGCAACAGGAATTGCTGCGGGCCCTGAGCCGGGAACTGCTCTCCCCTGCCGTCTGGCCGCGGATCCCAAAGATTTTGCAGGTCGTCCGCACCAACCTCGATACCAACCTCACCTGGGAAGAGGTTCTGAGCTTGGCCAAGTTTGTCCTCACCTCTGGGGGCGATCGCATCGACCTGGTGCTGTTGCCGGGCCGCTTCAGCCAGCCGGGAGAATTCTCCACCAGCTACTGGCTGCCGGATCCAGCCGGGATCCGACGGGTGGCCGTCTCCCACTTTGGCCTGGAGGCAGAGGTAGCCCGCATTCCTCCACACCGCCTGCGCATAGCCGTGCAAAACGCAACCGGAGAGCCGGGGATGGCCCGCCGTATGGTGCAAGAATTGGTGAGGCAAGGATACGTCCATGCTTTTGCTGTGGAAGACAGCACCCAGGTGCTGCAGCAAACGGAGATCCTCGCCCAGAGCGGGGATCGCGAAGGAGCCAAACAGATCCGCGCCGCCGTCGGCCTAGGAGAGATGCGGGTAGAGTCCACCGGCGTTCTCAACTCCGACGTCACCATTCGGATCGGCCAGGATTGGGCCCAACAACTTGCTTTGGATGAAGCGCTCCGCACCACTGATGGGAACGGCCAAGCCCAAGCTCCGCCCGGAGCCGCTCAGCTCTAGAGAGCCGGTTCGGTTGCGAGTGCGGATTTCCGAAAAAGAGCCTGCTTGTCGGGGACTTTTCGGTCTCTGTAGATTAGCACTGAGCTTGTTTGAGTGCTGAGCCACCTATGACCGTGCTGGAACAGGGATCCATCACCATCCACACCGAGAACATCTTTCCCATCATCAAGCAGTCTCTCTACTCGGATCGAGAGATCTTCTTGCGGGAGCTGATCTCCAATGCTGCTGATGCCATCACCAAGCTGAAGATGGCCAGCCTTGCCGGCGAAGTGGCAGATCTCCCAGAGCCGGAGATTACGATTGCCCTCAACAAGGAGGCCAAGACCTTAGCGGTGGCCGATAACGGCATTGGCATGACTGCCGAGGAAGTGAAAAAATACATCAACCAGGTGGCTTTTTCCAGCGCTGAAGAGTTCATTCAAAAGTACAAGGGCAAAGACGCAGAGCAAGCAATCATTGGCCACTTTGGTCTAGGATTCTACTCCTCTTTTATGGTGTCGCAGCGGGTGGAGATCGACACCCTCTCCTATCGGCCCGGCAGCACGCCGGTAAAGTGGGCTTGTGACGGCACCACTACTTTTACCCTCTCCGATTCTGAGCGCTCCAGCATCGGCACCACCGTTACCCTTTACATCACCCCCGAAAACGAAGAATACCTGGAGCCAAGCCGCATTCGGGAATTGGTTCGTAAATACTGCGATTTCATCCCCGTTCCCATCAAGTTAAACGGGGAAGTGATCAACAAGCAAAAGCCCCTGTGGAGAACCTCACCTTCCGAACTCAAAGATGAGGATTACCTAGAGTTTTATCGCTACCTCTATCCCTTTCAAGAGGATCCCCATTTCTGGGTGCACATCAACACCGACTATCCCTTCATCGTGCAAGGGATCCTCTATTTTCCCAAGTTGCGCCCAGATATTGATCCCACCAAGGGTCAAGTCAAGCTGTTCTGCAATCAAGTCTTTGTCCAAGATAACTGTGAGGAAGTCATCCCCAAGTTTCTCCTGCCTCTGCGGGGGGCCATCGACAGCCCGGATATTCCTCTCAACGTCTCCCGCAGCTTCTTGCAAAATGACCGCACCGTAAGACGCATTGGGGATCACGTTGCCAAAAAGGTGGCGGATCGTCTCAATGAACTGTACAGGGAAGATTACGAAAAATACGTCAAGGTCTGGCCCGACATCAGCCTCTTTATGAAGTTTGGGGCGATGAACAACGACAAGTTCTTTGCCCAGATTAAGGATATTCTCATTTTCCGAGTGGCCGGATCCCGTGCTGACAAACCCGAATATGTGACCCTGAAAGCGTACCTGGAGCGCACCCGCGACAAGCAAAACAAGCGAGTTTACTACGCCACCGATGAGGCTGCCCAGAGTGCCTACATCGATCTCCACCGCTCTCAAGGACTGGAAGTGATCATGCTGGATAGCTGGATCGACAGCCACTTCAGCAGCTTTTTGGAGCGGGAATACAAAGAAGAAGGGATCCAATTTAAGCGGGTAGATTCTGAGCTGGATGAAACGCTGGTGGATAAAGACAAAGCCGCCGAAATTGTTGACCCGGTAACGCAAAAAACCCGCAGCCAAAAGTTGATCGATCTCTTCCGACAAGCCCTGGGCAAAGACAAGTTGCAGATCAAAGCAGAAGCTCTTAAATCAGAGTCGGTTCCGGCCATGATCTTGCTGCCGGAGACGCTGCGGCGCCTACAGGAGCTCAACGCCGTCATCCAGCAGAAGCCGCTGGAGTTTCTGGAAGAGCACACGCTGGTTCTGAACACGGCCCATCCCCTCATCCAAAACCTGCAGTCTCTTGCCGATCGGGGGCGGGATCCCGACTTGGTTCACCTCATCTGCAATCACATCTACGATTTGGCTTTGATCACCCAGAAAAGCTTTGACCCGGCAGCCGTGCGGGCCTTTGTGCAGCGCTCCAACGAAGTGCTGACTCGGCTCACCCGCCCTCAATAGGCAGCGCTGTCCAGGGTAGACTGCAGGGCTTCCGCTCCACCGGGCAGAGACGGACGGGATCCGGCCCCGTTGCCGCTGTGGCCGTAGCTGCCTTGGAGCACGGGGGCAACTTGGCGCATCAGCGTCGCCATCTCCAGGGCACTCATGGCGTATTCCCAACCTTTGTTGCTCTTGACCCCGGCCCGCTCCAGAGCCTGCTGCAGGGTATCGGCGGTGAGGATCCCGAAAATGACCGGCACGCCGGTACGAAATCCTGCCGCCGCAATGCCCTTGGAGACCTCCGCTGCCACATAGTCGAAGTGGGGAGTTTGCCCGCGAATCACTGCCCCCAGACAGATGATGGCATCATAACGGCGAGATTGGGCCAGTTGGTGAGCCAGCAAAGGCACCTCAAAACTGCCGGGCACCCAGTAGTAGTCCACTTGCTTGCTCTCCGGGCCGACATCCACACCATGCCGCTTCAGCGCGTCCTGGCACCCTTCCAACAATTTGCCGGTGATTAGGTCGTTAAACCGACCGATGACAATGGCCAGACGCAGATCCTCCGTCTGAACAAAATTGCCCTCGTAAACTGCCATCTACGCTGCTCCAGATCTACCCAAGAGAAGAACAAGCGGGCCGACACGGCAAAACCACGCTTTCCCATCCTAATTCAGTAAACTACCCGACCCTGACTGCTTCGCAGTACAGGGCGGGCTTAAGGCCTCCGGCCCGCTGGCGCGAACGGTAGCCCTGCAGTTGGCAAGCCAACCACGTTCGCGAAGCGAGCCGTAGGCTTGACCTCTAGGCTGGTTTACAGCAGCCCCCAAAAGCGCAATCACATTCGCACCATTCAAATCCGCATCCCCTTCCCATCCACAGTGTCCACACTTAAACTGCTTCCCATTGCGGTAGGATTGCGCAGGGTCGGGATGGATGTGCAAACACCGGTGGCAGGTCTGCGACGTGTAGGCAGGCGGAGCCAGCACCACAGGTACTCCGGCAATGGCAGCCTTGTAGACCACGAACATCCTAAGCTGGTAGAATGCCCAGTTATTGGTTCTGCGGCGCTCAGCTTTGCTGCGTGGCTGTTGATTGACCCTTTCCCGGATCCCTGTCAGGTCTTCCAGAGCAATAGCGCTGCTGGTAGCTTTTGCCCTAGAGACAATAGCTTTGGAGATGCGATGATTGACCCACGCCTGAAAGCGCCTCTCCTTGCCAGACAGCCGTTGCAACAGTTCTCTGCATCTGCGCCGCGAACTGCGTGTGCCCTTACTGGCTTTGCGTTGGAGTACCGCCCTCAACCGGGAGTAGTGGTCTCGGACTCTGTTCAACTGCTGTCCATTCCAGTTATCCCCTTCTGACGTATGGGCAATATCCGTCCTTCCCAAATCCACCCCCAGCACTCTATCCGTGCGTTGCGGTGGGGATGGCTCCGCTTCCACACAGATCTGAATAGAGTAGGAGCCGTCTTTACGCTTGACCAGAGTGGCAGATTTGGGATTGGAGCCCGCCAGCCGTTCTCTCTGGTAGCGGCCAATCGCCAGCTCAAAGCGCTCCCGACCCTCCACCGTGGTCAGCGACACCGTCCAGTCTTTCTCGCGGAACGAAAAGATACGGGCATCGTAGGTCGCAAAGCCTCTCTTGAACGCTTTGACCGGACGGTTTTTCTGTCGGGCAACTTTACGGGCACCGGCCAGCCGTCTGCAGACCTGCTGAGCCAAGTTACTGGACAAGCCAAACCGAGCGCGAATCTGGTAATAGCAAAGGGACTGGAGTTTGACTGCGTTGACTACTTTTTCTGGTGTGTTTTGGTTGACCCAGTTCAACGCCTGCACAAAGGCATCCATTGTCGCATCCAACTTTGCGGCTTGCGACTGGGACACCTTGAGCTTGCAGGAGACGGTCAGGACTTGGGTCATGGTTCTATCATAACTTCCGCATTCCTCCCGACACTGACCCTACGGGTACAGTGCGGGGCTCCTGCGATTTCTAGCTGAAATTGCCCGCGCCCAAGGGATCAACTACTTTCTGCTCTCTTTTACCGACCTGCTTGGGATCCAACGGGCCAAGCTGGTGCCTGCCTCAGTTATCGACTTCATGGGAGGGTCAGGCTGGATTTGCCGGGTTTGCCGCCTGGTTGGACTTGACGCCTGCAGACCCCGATGTGTTTGCCCAGCCGGAGCGCGAGCGCCTGTTTCAACTGCCCTGGCAGCCGGAAGTGGCCTGGATGCCTGCCGATCTAGTCCAGGTCAACGGGGATCCCTTGCCACAAACCCCCCGCTGGGTGTTGAAGCAGGTGTTGTCCCAAGCAGAAGCCATGGGCTTTCAAGTCAAGACGGGGATCGAATGCGAGTTCATGCTTCTGTCGCCAGAAGAGTGGGCCATTTCCGATGAGCGGGATCGGCAGGCCAAGCCCTGCTATGACCAGCAAAGTTTGATGCGGCGTTTCTCGGTGATCCGAGACATCTGCGATGGCATGCAGAAGCTGGGCTGGGATCCCTATCAAAACGATCACGAAGATGCCAACGGCCAATTTGAAATGAACTGGCGGTTTGACGATGCCCTAGTTACGGCTGATCGCCACGCCTTTTTCAAATACATGGTGAAAAGCATTGCCGAAAAGCATGGCTATCGAGCTACCTTCATGCCCAAACCCTTTGCCCATCTGACGGGCAACGGCTGCCACACCCATATTTCTCTTTGGCAGGGGGAGCAAAACCTATTCGCCGATCCCCAAGGGGAATTGGGGCTTTCTCAACTGGCCTATCACTTCATCGGCGGGGTGCTACACCATGCGCCTGCTTTGTGTGCCCTCACCAACCCGACGGTCAATTCTTATCGCCGCCTCAATGCCCCCGTCACGCTCTCTGGGGCCACCTGGTCTCCCAATACGATCAGCTACAGCGGCAATAATCGCACCCACGCCATTCGGATCCCGGATGCCGGGCGGTTTGAACTGCGTTTGGCCGATGCTGCTGCCAATCCCTACCTTTTGGCTGCCGGTCTCATTGCCGCCGGCCTGGACGGGATCCAACACCAACGGGATCCTGGCCCCCGCTGTGACAACAACGCCTACACCGATCCCCTCCCCAATGCCCCAACGTTGCCCGGCTCTCTGGTCGAAGCCCTCAACCATTTAGACCAAAACACCCTGTTCCGCAGCAGGCTTGGGGATCCCTTTGTAAATGCCTACCTCAAGCTCAAACGCCAACAGTGGCAGGAATACAACCGTCAGATCACGCCCTGGGAGCGGGAAACAACCTTGGATTGCTAGCCCGGTAGTTGTTGTTATCTCATTACACCTTGAGAGAGGGCTTCCAACTGGCCTGGAGTGACCCTAAACCTGGGCCAACTGGTGTTGAGCTGCCTGCCGCATCACCTCTACTGGCACAGGCTTGCCTCCCAGCCAAAGCGACAGGGCCTTGGCCCCCTGCTGAACCAGCATCTCCAGCCCACTGATGGGGGTATAGCCCAACTCGGCGGCCATGCACAGCAGAGGAGTGGGATCCGGCACATAGATCAGGTCGTACACGATGGCACCTGGAGACAGCAGGCACAGTTGCTCTCGGCTCAGGGGGGAAAGCCCTTGACCGGCGGGGGATCCCGGCTTGTGCATACCCACAGGGGTGGTGTTGACCAAAAGCCGCGTCTGAGACAGGTAGCAATTCAACTCCGCCCAGTTCACCGTCTCCACCTGAGGCCAGGTCTGTTGCAAGGCCAGCAATGGGTTGGGGGATCGCCCCGCCACCCGCACCGGCCCCAGCCCCAACTCCAAACAGCCTTGGATGGCCGCCCGCGCTGCCCCCCCGGATCCCAGAATGAGAGTAGGGATCCCTTTTTCCAGACCCAGCAAAGGCTGCACAAAGCCATCGATATCGGTATTGGTGCCCGCCCACCCGCCCTCTGGCAAGGGGTAAACCGTATTCACCGCCCCCACCGCTGCTGCCCGCGATTCAATCTGATCGAGCAAAGGGAGAATGGCCTGTTTGTGAGGAATCGTCACATTAAACCCCCGCACCCCAATGGCCGCCAGCCCTGCCACCGCCGCCGCCAAGTGTTTTGGAGCCACTGGAAACGGCACATAGCAGTAGTTTTCCCCCATAGCTGCCAAAGCAGCATTGTGCATGGCTGGGGATAAGCTGTGGGCCACCGGATCCCCGATTAGACCGAGCAATTGGGTGCTTCCCGAAATCCGACCGTCCACCGGCTCAGCCAACTCCTCAAGGGATCCCTTAAGCCACTCAAGTTAAAGACGATTTAAAAACTACTGAGACTCCGACTCAACCCGCTGCAGAGTCTGCCGGTAGCGATGGCGCCAGCCGGCCAGAGATTCTTCCGAAATGTGGTCGATCAAGGTGCTCATCTCCGCCAGGATCTGATAAACGCGGTCAAAGCTTTGTCGGGTTCGCTCTTCCTGTTCCGGTTGACGCGCCTGCACCATGTACAAGCTCATCTTGATGGTTTGCAGGCGGTTTTTGCCCAAATCTTCCAGCATTTCCCGAATTTGCCCGATTGCCTCCCGCCTCACCTGTCTCTGCCGCCGTCGCAACAGCCAAAAGAGGATCCCGTGGATAACCCCCACCAAAGTGGCGCTGACCGCCGTTGCCGTTTCTAGCGAAAAAGCGCTGCGGCTGGCCACAAAACCACTTAGCAGAATCACCCCTATTCCTACCGCCGTCAAGATGAGCTCAATGTTGTTTAGGAACCATCTTCCTGCTGGTCTCCAGATCCCAGATCCGGCCACTTGACCCTGAAGAATGCCCATCATAGCCTTTTGCACCTCCCTTCCGTCTCTCCCGTTCGCTCAGCCCATCACTACCTGCTCAGCCGTCCCAAAGCCAGGCGCGGTCTTCTGCGGCTCAGTTGACGCTTCAGACAAAGCTGCCGGAGTTTTCGCCGCCGCAAGCGGAAGGGTCTATGGGCCAGGGATCCCGCTGTGGACAGTTCCGGTGCAGAAGCCTGCATTTTTTGGCTGAGCTCTTGATGGTGTTGGCGGAGATCCTCAATCTGCCTGAGGCGAGTCTCCAGCTCTCGGCGCAGTTCGGCGTTTTCTTTTTCCAGACGCTGCAGGCGTTTCAGCAGCTCTGAGGACTCCGTTCCGCTGACGCGGTCGGAAACTGGGATGGGATGGGGAGCAGTCACCACCGAGCTGTGCACATTCCTGCTATCTCGCATAGCCTGGGCAGCCCGACGCAACAGAGCCACCCCCTTGGGATCATCGCTGTCCATGAGGCTGGCCGCTCCAAACTGGAGCTGTACCGGCAGCGCCCGCCCATTCACCACAAAGGGATCCTGAATCATCCGCTGACAGCAGCGTTCGGCAGCCATTTGCGCAGCAGCCAAGGTGCTCCCCGGCAGCAGAATGATAAACTGCCCCTCGTCGTAGCAAAACAGGTCGTCTCCATCGCGCAGGTTATTGGCCAAACGCTCCCTAAACAGTTTGAGCAGATCAGCCCGACCGTCAGCATCCAGCCCTTGTGCCAGAGAACCGAGGTTGGCCAAGCGCAGCACAAACAAGCTGAGGGGTTCCGATTGGGCACGGGCCTGGGCCACCCGCAGCGGCAAACGAGCCACCAAATCCTGACGGCTACCCACCTCCAAACCAATCGACTTGGGGGGAGAGGGAGGAGATTTTTGCCCAGTTTTGAGCAGATATTGCTGGCGGCGACTTTCTACAATGCGCAGCCCTGCCCGCACCCGCGTCAGCAGCTCTGCAGCCTGAAAGGGTTTGGAAAGAAACTCATCGGCGCCTGCCTCCAAAGCCCGCTCCATGCTATCGTTGCCCTCGCGGGCAGTCATAATGATGTAGTACACCCAAGCATATTCCGGCAATTGCCGCAGTTGGCGGCACAGGTCTAGGCCGTTCAGAGAGGGCATGACCCAGTCGGCAATGATGAGGTCTGGGGGTTGGCGGCGAATTTGCTCCAGCGCGGAGAGGCCATCCAAAGCATAAGAAATACTGCAGCCCTGCTTGCCCAAAAAGTTGGACAGCATTTCTGCCACCATGTAGCTATCATCCACAATCAGTACACGGGCTTGCAGACTGCCGTCTTGACTTCTGCCAGAGCCGGATTTCCCCTTCTCGGGCAGAGGAGTTGCACCAACGCTCTCCGGGCTGGGATCCATAGACAAACTGAGGCAGGATGGCGAGAAAATCCGGGAAAGCAAACTACCCGCAACTTTCCATCGCTATTCTAATGCGGTAGCAAACAGCAGCCGCTTCAACTTTGCCGAGTTGGTTAAATTATAGTCATTATAAATAAACAGGAATGAAACATTTCTGTTGCATCGCTTCCCAACTCCCCTCTCCCAGAGGGAGAGGGGTTGGGGGTGAGGGCTGACTCCTTCTGGGGGAGGGGTTGGGGGTGAGGGTGGTTTCCAGAAGCAGCGCGGAGCGCTTGGGCAGCAGTGCGGAACGCCTGGGGAGTGTCTCAATCTAGTTTGGAATGACCATAACCAAGTAATTGGATTATTGACAGATCATTGCGGAGCCGGTGTCTGTTGCTGTCCAAGGCTTGCCCTGAGTAGGAATCTTTTGGCGGGAGAGCTGAAATCCATGCGGTGAACATTTGTGAATCATTCCAGGCAACAGAGCAGAGGCTCAGTAACGGAGCTCGAGGGTGACTTGGGCGCGCACGGTTTGCTGTCCCCCCTCCACCGGTGTGGATGCCGTTTCTAGACGGGCATAGTCGGCGCGGGCAAAGGGGATCGGCGGCGGGATCATGTAGCCATCGCTCTGAATCTGGATGCGCTCGACGGAACGGATGCTCAGGTTCAAGGCCCCCAGCACATCCTGGGCTTGGCGTTGGGCATCTTTCACGGCTTGGGTTAGGGCGCGGCTGCGCGCTTCCAACAGGGTGGCATCGTCGGCCCGGAAACTGACCGATTCCACCTGGGTGGCTCCGGCGGCCACGGCTTCATCCAGCACTTGCCCGGCTCTGGCCACGGGCACCTCGAATTGCAGACTGTTTTGCCCCTGCACACCCGTTAGGCGAGGTTGGCCATCCCGATAGTCGTATTGCGGGTAGAGGGAAATGCCGGTGGTTTGTAGAGCGCCTACTTGCAGCTCCTTGAGGCGATTGACCAGCCGCTCTGAGCGTTCTGCCACCTGTTGTTGTACCGATTGCGCCGTCTCCCCCTGGATCACCACCCCCAAGCGAATGAGGGCAATGGAGTTCTCTACGGAGACCGATCCCTGTCCTGTAACCGTCAACATTCGGGATCCCTCAGCGGGACTGGCCATCGCTCCACCTCCGGCGATTATGTTCCAACCCAACAGGGCCACCGCCAGTACCAGGCCCAGCCACGCCACCCCCTTCAGCCCTTTCCAACCCCTGATCCCGTTCATCGCTTTCCCTTTCCATGGTTCAACCCCAGCCTACTCCCACCGCTCCTCAGCCTGATCCGACAAAAGCCCCAGCCACCAGTTCCCTAACCTCACCCAGCCGGTGCGTTCTTGCCCCCACGGATCCCGTATCCGCACACGGAATACCCGTTGATACTTGGAAGTGCTCCCGGAAAAAGGCCCCAGCCGCCAGTACCGTGCCTCCTGGCTCAACAGGGAGTAGCCCTGCTTTGCCGCCCACCGCTGCAGCAATTCTTGGCTGCGTCTTTGTTCCCAGACGAAAATCCCAACGAAAAGGGCAGCAGCAACCGCCGCCCCTACTAGGGCCAATGCCAGCTCAGACATGGGGATAGACTCTACTGCCCATCCTACAAAGGTTGCTCCAATGCTGGGATCCCCGGCTGCAAAAGTTAACCTTCGCCGCTTACCCGCTCTTAGACCCTAGATAGAGGGATCCCTGCTTCAACCCATCAGACCGTATGATTGAGGCAGGGTGGTCAAAACTCAATCGGTTCTCAAGTCGTTAAGGTCTCTTTACAGAATGGCCGAATCGAAACTGCGACAACTGCTGCACGATCTGGATGTTGAGCTGCAAAAAACCCCTGGCCTGGACGAAAAGCAGCGGCAGCACATTGCCACCATTCGCCAGGAAGTGGAAGCGGTGCTGGCCGAGCTGGGATCCCCGACCGAGAGCAAACCGAGCCAAGGCCCCAGGGATCGCATCGGAGAGGCGCTGGGCCTGTTCGAGACCTCGCATCCCAACCTCACCCTGATCCTGGAGCAGGTGATCGACACACTGGCAGGGATGGGTTTGTAGTTTCATGGTCGGTAAAAGGGCTCACCAGAAAGCTCCCTTGCTTGCTAGCCTTGGTAATGCGTTGAAAGCTCCTTATGCTCTATGACCAGCACTCTCCACTCCACCTCGTTTAACACCACCCGCTCCAAGCAGGTTTTTGCCCGGGCACAAAGCCTCATGCCGGGGGGAGTGAGTTCTCCGGTACGGGCCTTCAAGTCGGTGGGCGGGGATCCCGTCGTGTTCGACCGTGTCTCAGGGGCCTACGCCTGGGATGTGGACGGCAACCAATACATCGACTACATCGGCAGTTGGGGGCCGGCGATTGTTGGCCACGCTCACCCCGAGGTCATTGAGGCTCTGCGCCGAGCTTTGGAGAAAGGCACCAGCTTCGGCGCCCCATGCGTTCTGGAAAATGAACTGGCGGAGCGGGTCATTGAGGCGGTGCCCAGTGTGGAGATGGTGCGCTTTGTCAATTCCGGCACCGAAGCTTGCATGGCGGTGCTGCGCTTGATGCGGGCCTATACCGGTCGGGAAAAGGTGATCAAGTTTGAGGGCTGCTACCACGGCCATGCGGACATGTTCTTGGTGAAGGCCGGTTCGGGGGTGGCCACGCTGGGCTTGCCAGACTCGCCGGGGGTGCCCAAGGCAGCTACCAGCGCTACGCTGACGGCTCCCTACAACGACCTGGAGGCAGTCAAGGCCCTGTTTGAACAGCACCCCGACTCCATTGCCGGAGTCATCCTAGAGCCGGTGGTGGGCAATGCCGGCTTTATTCCCCCCCAGCCGGGCTTCTTGGAAGGCTTGCGAGATCTCACCCAAAAGTACGGAGCCCTACTGGTATTTGATGAGGTGATGACCGGCTTTCGCATCAGCTATGGCGGTGTACAGGCCAAGTTTGGGGTCATCCCCGATTTAACGACCCTGGGCAAGGTCATCGGTGGCGGCCTGCCGGTGGGGGCCTATGGCGGTCGGCGAGAAATTATGGAAATGGTGGCTCCAGCGGGGCCGATGTATCAGGCAGGGACTCTTTCCGGCAACCCCCTGGCCATGACAGCAGGGATCCAGACACTGGACATTTTGCGCCGCCCGGGCACCTACGAGTATCTGGAGCGGATTACCGAGAAGTTGGCGACGGGGCTATTGCAGATCGCGCGGGAAACGGGGCATGAGATGTGCGGGGGCTATCTGCCCGGCATGTTTGGCTTCTTTTTTACTGCCGGCCCAGTGCGCAACTACGAAGAGGCCAAGACTTCCGATCTGCAGAAATTTGCCCGCTTCCATCGCGGCATGTTGGAGCGGGGAGTCTATCTGGCGCCCTCGCAATTTGAGGCCGGCTTCACCTCCCTGGCCCACACAGAGGCCGATGTGGAGAAAACTCTAGCCGCCGCGCGAGAGGTGTTGAGCACCCTCTGAGTCTGCAATTCACCCTCTTTCGAGGCGGGATCCCTGCTATGGCCGAGCATATCCATCGCAACTGGAGCATCACCACCCAAGCTACAGAGAAGGGGTTTATCTTTCGCTGCCGGCTGCTCCAGCAAGATGGCTCTTGCGAGTCGGAGATTGGCACCAAAGCCTACGGCTACTTTCAAAACGAGGCCGAAGCTATTCTGGCGGGCATGGTCTGGATCGACCGGCAGCAACTGCCAGATCACCTAGACGGTCTACTGTTTGACAATGAGGAGCCGGAAGGTTAGATAGGGGCTTCTTCTCGCACCAGCCGCTCCCAACCCAAGCCTTTGAGGGCAGCATTGCGCCGCAGCGGTCGGGTCACCAGCTCCAGCAGAGCCTGGGTGTTGCCGAAGCCGTGGATCTGGGCGAAGGTGAACTCCACCGACCACTTGGTGGTTATCCCCCGTGCCTCTAGGGGGTTGGCGTGGGCCATACCTGTGATCACCAGATCCGGCTGCAGGGCCTTGATGCGCTGGATTTGGTTGTAGTTATCCGGCTTTTCTACGATGGTGGGCTTGGGCACTCCCATCTCTTCGCAGGTGCGCTCCAAGAGGGCCAGCTCAGCCGCTTGGTAGCGTTTGTCCATGTAAGGGATCCCAATTTCCTGCACCGTCATGCCACAGCGCACCAGGAAACGGGCCAGCGAGATCTCCAGCAGGTTATCGCCCATGAAGAAAACGCTCTTGCCCCGCAGCAGCTCCCGATAATCCCAAACCTGGGGATGGTTCCACACTTCCGCTTCCCGCTCTGCCAAGCCTGGCGTCGGGATCCCCAATTCGCGGGCAATGGCTTCTATCCAGGCGCGGGTGCCATCCGGCCCGATGGGAAAAGGAGCGGTGATGAGCTTAGCCTTTTTGCGGCGTACCAGCGTGGTGGCTGTGCGGCTGAGGAAAGGATTCACCCCCACCACATAGGTGCCCGGCTCGATGGCCGGCAGCTCCCCATAGCGTTTGGCCGGCAACCAGCCGGAGACGCGGATCCCGTGTTTTTTCAGCTCCAGGGTGAGTTGGGTAACCACCGGATCGGGCACCGAGCCGAAGATCACCAAGGGGGGATGCTTGTGGAAGCCTTCCTCCTCTTTCTTTGTTCCAGAGCGGAGCCCGTAAAAAAGCGCCTGGAGACCCCCGCGGGTTTCCTGCTCCTCTGCCCGCACCTGCTCTGGGCAGCGTTGAGCCATCGAGGCCAAAACCGTATCTTCCCCTTGGGTAAAGGCGTAGTCGAGGCCATTGGCCCGGGCCACCACAATCGGGATCCCGATCTCCCCTTCCAGCTTCTGGGCTAGGCCCTCCAGATCCATTTTGATGATCTCGGTGGTGCAGGTGCCGATCCAGACAATCACGCTGGGATTGCGATCCCGCTGAATTTGCAGGCACAGCCGCTTCAGCTCCTCGTAGTCATTCAGCTTGGCGCTGATATCCCCCTCTTCCAGCTCGGCCATGGCATAGCGGGGCTCGGCAAAGATCATCACCCCCATGGCGTTTTGCAGAAAGTAGCCACAGGTTTTGGTGCCGATGACCAAAAAGAAGCTGTCTTCAATTTTTTGATAAAGCCAAGCTACACAACTAATCGGGCAAAAGGTATGGTAGTTGCCGGTTTCGCACTGAAAGTTAAGGGCATTGGCACTATCCAAAGCAGCATTCATGCTCGTCTCCTAACAACATATAAAGAGGGGAACATTTCGGGCTAAAGGGCCGCCAACTGGGGCACACCCACCAATTTTTCGCTGAGATCCCAAAGCAGTTTGGCCTTGGCATCGTCCGCCGCCTCGTCAGAGACTTCTTGGTTAAAGGGCTTGGCATTCTTGCGTTGCCGGTTGCCCCAGCTCCAGTAGAACCCCGACCGACGAAACTCGGGATCGGCCACCACTTGGGCCACCCGCTCTCCGGCCAATTCCTGAGAAACAAATCCGCCCGTGATGTTTTTTTGAAACCAGGGGAAAAGTTTTTGAAACAGGGGATAGTGATGGCGGAACAGAGCCGTGGTGGCTACACACCCCGGATAGAGGGAGAGGAAGGTGATGCCAGTGCTTTCGTGGAAGCGGCGGTGCAGCTCGCGCATGGTGAGGATATTGCAGACTTTGCTGTCTTTGTAGGCTTTCACCGGATCGAATTTGCCGCCATCGGCCATGCTGATGGGATCCTTAAAGCCCTGGGCAAATCCCCGCAGATCCCCCAGGTGGGGTTGGGGTGGGATCTTACCCCCCAGCTCTTTGGGATTGTGGGTAACCGTGCCCAAGATCACCAGCCGCCGATCCGGATAGGTGGAGCGTTTCAGATCCTCCAACATCAAATGGCAGAGCAAGAAATGCCCCAGATGGTTGGTGGCCATGGTCAGCTCATATCCTTCCGGGCTGCGCAGGGGCTGCTTGAGCAGGGGCATGTAGATGGCGGCATTGCAGACCAAGGCGTCCAAGGAACGGCCCCAGTTGCGGAATTGCTCGACAAACCGCCGCACGCTGGCCAAGCTGGCCAGATCGATCTGCATCAGGGTATAGCTGCCCTGGGGGATCCCCACTTGCTGGGCCGCCCGGTAGGCTTTGTCCAGATCCCGACAGGCCATCACCACGTGCCAGCCGCGCTTGGCCAAGGCCAAAGCTGAGTACAGGCCAACACCCGAGGAAGCTCCGGTAATCACGACGGTGGGTTGCTCTTGTCCTTGCATATCCAACTCCTGTGCCATTTCCTTCCCAAAGCGAGATCCCTACAGGATCCATCTTGGGGGGGAAAGCGGATCGGACAACAAATTGATAAGGTTTGCGACAGTCTTCCGAAACAGTGGCTTCATTTTTGGACACACTGCCCCCGCTGGCAGGGGATCCGTCACACCAAGGCCAGTTGGCGGGCTGGAGTGTTGTAAAAGTCGGAGAGCAAAGCAAACAGCTCCCGATCCTCGGCAGGTTGGGGCACGATCCCTTCCGGACGGGCCAGCAGCTCATCGGCGATGTTCAGGTAGTACTGGCAGACAGGCTCCAGGCTGGGATCGGTTTCCGCCATCTCGAAGAGGGTCTTGCCCTTGACCCGCGAGACGCGAATATCTTCGATGAGGGGAAGCACCTCGATAACGGGCATGGGAACTGCCGAGACGTATTTGTCAATCAGATCCCGCTTACTGGTGCGATTACCGATCAGCCCGGCCAACCGCAGCTTGCGGGTTTTGGCCTTTTCTCGCACCGAGGCAGCAATCCGATTGGCGGCAAACAGGGCATCAAAGCCGTTGTCGGTTACGATCAGGCAGTAGTCGGCGTAGTTGAGGGGAGCCGCAAAACCGCCGCACACCACATCCCCCAGCACATCGAAGAGGATGACATCGTACTCATCGAAGGCGTTCAGCTCCTTCAGGAGTTTGACGGTTTCCCCCACCACATAGCCGCCACAGCCGGCCCCTGCCGGGGGCCCACCCGCTTCCACACAGTCCACGCCGCCGTAGCCGCGGTAGATCACATCTTCTGGGTAGATGTCTTCGTGGTGATAGCCCTTGGCTTCCAGAGTGTCGATGATGGTGGGGATGAGAAAGCCGGTCAGGGTGAAGGTGCTGTCGTGCTTGGGATCACAGCCAATCTGCAAGACCTTTTTGCCCCGCCTGGCCAAGGCCACCGAGATGTTGCAACTGGTGGTGGATTTGCCGATCCCACCTTTTCCGTAAACTGCCAACTTCACAGCGCGTTCCTCCATGGGGCAGACAAGGGACATTATCGGCAGCCGATCCGCCCCCTGAGAACTGTTGCGAAGGATAAAGGTGGATCCCTCAAAAAGCTAGAAGTTCCCAGATCTTGCAAATGCTCCTAAGAAAGTTCCCAGGGCTTCTCAAGTCGATTTTTGATGTTTTTCCCGATTTTAGTTTTAGATATACTTTCATCAGTGATCAAAAGAAAACAATCCCAGATGACAATTCACCCAAATCGGGAAGGATTCAGCTATGCCATGGCGCTGATCCCGTCCTCTTGGCTTGGCGCTGAGGCAGGTCTGGGCTGAGAAAGAATCAAGAATGGTCTCAATTCTGGGGGGAAGGTGGGGGGAATCCTTCGCTCTCAGGGATCAAAGGCAAACGTAACTCGCACCGCTCCTGCAGAATCCACCTCGATCCTGCGCAGGAATTCCCGCAGGTAGGCACGCCGTTCGGTCTCGCTGAGGTCTTGCCAGAAGGGCGGGATGGAGAGGGTTTGGATGGTCTGGGTGAGGTTGGCGGGGGGGAGTTGCTCCAGCTTTTGGGCCAAGCGGGCCGTCTCTGCTCGCAACTGGTAGCGACGCTGGGCCAGGGAGGCCTCGTCCATTAGTCCAGATTGCTGCAGCTCTTCCAATTGCCGCAGCCGCTCGGCGTTGGCCTGGATTTGGGCTTGCAGCTCTTGGCGGACTTGGGTGAGGGCTTGTCGATCCAGCGTCTGGGCGCGTTGGGGCAGTTGTTCGCACACCTGCCGGATCACCTCCTGCAGGACTTCGGTGTAGGGGAGGCTGTAGCGACAGGTTTGGCAGCGCAGATAGAGGTAGGGGGATCCGTTCTTTTTCCCCTTGCGAGGGGTGGTTTGCACAATGCGCAGAAGGCTGCCACAAGCGCAGCAATGAACCAGGCCGGCCAAAGCGCGGGGAGCACTGGCGCTGCGACGCGGGATCCCTTGGTTGCGTTTGAGCCAGCGATCGATCTGGGCGGCTTCCGTGCGGCTGAGAAGGGCCGGGTGAGTGTCCCGCAGGGTGGTGCCGTCGGCATAGGCCAGATCCCCGCGGTATACCGGGTTGAGCAGCCAGTTGCGTCCGGTGGCCACAGAAATCCGCTTGTGGTGTTTTTCCTCCAAGAAGCGCACCGCCTGCCGCAGGGATCCGTAGAGGAGAAAGTGCTGGAAAAAATCCTGAACGATGCTGGCCTGCCGGCGATCCAGCACGTAGCGTTCCCCTTCGCGGCGGTAGCCAAAGGGGGCAGGGCCAGGGGGGGGTTTGCCCGCCAGGCGGTTTTGGGCTTGGCTGCAGCAGAGGCGGCGGCTTTGCAACTGATGGGGGATCTCGGCCAGCAGGGGGATCCAATCGGCAGCCTTGGTGGGGGTTTGCAGGCCGGATTCGGTGACCAAGCTGAGGCGGATCCCGGAGTGTTGGAGTTGCAGCAGCCGCTCGTGAATTTCATCCGCCCGATCCCCCAGATCCGACAGGCGCAAGAGCAGCACTTCCTGCACCAAGCCGGCTGTGATGCGTCGGAACAGCTCCTCCAAATGAGTTCGGGATCCCCAATCGTGCAGGATGGGATCGGCCCCTCGCAACTTGAGCCAGGCCAACTCCTGTTCCGGCAAAGGAGCATGGGAAGGCGTGTAGAGGTAGCCGCAAACGCTCATGGACAAGCCATTCAACTATTGTCACCGCCGCTGCGCCAGAACGGAATCAAGCACCTGGCGAATGTTGCCCTGGGCCTGTTGCAAGTGCTGACGAGCTTCCTGAGCAGAGCACCCCATCAAGGCCACAAGGATCGCGGTTTTCACCTCTCCATCACAAGCCTGCAGCAATTGGGCAGCCGCGGCGGGATCCAGATCGCAGGCTAGGGCCACCATTCGCTCCGCCCGCTGCTTGAGCTTGGCATTGCTGGCCTGGAGATCCACCATCAGGTTGCCATAAGTCTTGCCCAAGCGGATCATCACCCCGGTGGAGATCGTGTTCAACACCAGCTTTTGGGCTGTGCCGGCTTTCATGCGGGTGGATCCGAGGATTACCTCCGGCCCCACCAAAGGGGCAATAGCAATATCCACCTGCTCGGTTAGCGGGGAAGGGTGATTGCAGGCCAGGCCAATCGTGAGCGCCCCAATACTTCTGGCGGCTTGGATCCCACCCAGCACATAGGGGGTACGACCGCTGGCAGCAATTCCCACAACACTATCTTGAGCTTGGAGGTGGAGACTCTCCAGAGCGCGGGCAGCCGCTTCCGCGTCATCCTCTGCGCCTTCTACCGCCTGGGTCAGGGCCCTTTCCCCCCCGGCAATCAAAGCCACCACCTGGGTGGGGGAAGTGCCAAAAGTGGGCGGGCACTCAGCCGCATCCAGCACCCCCAGCCGACCTGAGGTTCCTGCCCCGATATAGATCAGCCGCCCGCCGCGACTCATCCGCTCGGCAATGGCATCGATGGCTTGGGCAATCGGCTCCGCCTGAGCAGCCACCGCTTCCGGCACCTGCCGATCCTCGGCGTTGATCCGTTTCACCAGTTCCAAGGTGCTGAGACGGTCGATCTCGGCTGTAGCCGGGTTGGGGCTTTCGGTCAGGGATCCGGGATCCCCGGCCACTTGTGGAGAATCCATAGCAGTGCTTGCTTAGGGGAGAGGGATCCCAAGTTTTGTCCCCTCAGATTCTATCTAGCGGTGGCAAGGGATCTCTTGAGGGATCAGTAAACGGAAGAAGAACTGCGCCAACAGCGTCGCCAGCATCCATTCCCGCCAAAACCCCTGCCAACGGGAACGCAGCACGGCCACGGTAGTCCTTCTCCCAGGATGCCCTCATCACCGGCGGCAACCAGCCCAAGCACCCCTCAGTCCGCAGCCAAACCGGTGAATTGAGGAAGGCAAGCACTGCCAGGTGGCGGTACTCTAGAAGGTGTTCTAAGGACTCCGTCCCGCTACTGCGATGAGTAAGTCCATGCAAGCGATGGCAAGGACTCCGTCCCGCTACCGCGACCAGCCTGCCCTGCGCATCTTGATCGTGCGCCATGGTGAGAGCACCTTCAACCTGGAAAATCGCATCCAAGGCCGCTCCGATCTCTCCCGGCTCACCCCCACTGGAGAAGTGCAGGCGCAGCGTGTAGCCGAGGCCCTGGCCGGGATCCCGTTGGATTGCGCCTATTGCAGCCCCCTGTCTCGCGCCCTCGATACCGCTCGCGTCATTTTGAAAGACCGAGAAGGGATCCCTCTGCACGTTACCGATCAACTGCGGGAGATCGACCTGACGGCCTGGGAAGGGCTGACCTTTGCCGAGGTGCAGGAGAAATACCCCGAAGATTACCACCTGTGGCGGCACCATCCCGACACCCTGGAGCTGGAGGGCCGCTTTCCGGTGCGGGATCTCTGGCAGCAGGCGCAGGGGTTTTGGGAAATGCTGGCTTTCCATCTGCAATCGGCTTCGGGCCCCTGGAACCATGGAGCGGATCCCTCCCAGAGACAGACCCTCAATATCCTCATCGTGGGCCACAGCGGCATCAATCGCGCCCTGGTCAGCACCGCCATCGGCCTGGGGCCACACCACTATCACCGCCTTGGGCAGGATAACTGCGCCATCAGCGTTCTCAATTTTCCCGAGGGCCTGCAGGGGCCGCCACAACTGGAATCTCTGAACATCACCGCTCACCTCGGCCAAGCCCTGCCCAAGCGCAAGCAGGGGATGCGCATCTTGCTGGTGCGGCATGGGGAAACCCAATGGAACCGAGAGCGCCGTTTTCAAGGGCAGCGGGATATCCCCCTCAATGCCACCGGGGAGGAACAGGCAGCCAAGGTGGCAGAATTTTTGGCCACTCAACCTCTGCAACTGGCCTTCTCCAGCCCCCTGAAGCGCCCTTGGGCCACAGCCGATGCCATCTGCAGCAACCACAGCAACCTCATTTTGCGCCCAATGCCCGACTTGCAAGAGATCTGCCACGGCGACTGGGAGGGCAAGCTGCAAAGCGAAGTCGAAGCCGAATACCCCGGCGAGCTGGAGCGCTGGCAACGGGATCCCGCCAGTGTGCAGATGCCCAATGGGGAAAACCTTCACCAGGTGTGGGAGCGCACTCGCTCCGCTTGGCAGGAGCTTTTGGCCATCACCGCAGCCCAGTTTCCTCAGGGCACGGCGGTTGTTGTTGCCCACGATGCCATCAACAAGGCGATCATCTGTCAGTTGTTCGACCTTTCCCCCCAAGCCTTTTGGATCTTCAAGCAGGGGAATGGCGCCATTACGGTGATCGACTATCCAGAAGGCAAGGAGGGTGCCCCGGTTTTAAAGGTGTTGAACCTCACCACCCATCTGTCCGGCCAGATCCTGGACTGCACCACTGCCGGAGCTTTGTGAAGATGGGATCCTCTCCTCTCCGCGAGCTAACAGGACGACTAACAGGACAAAATGTGCATCTCCAGGGAGTGCGCCTGTTGGATCCTTGGCGCCAGCGGGATGAAGTAACCGATGTGTGGTTGCAGGAGGGTCGTCTGCGGGCCACCGAGCCGGCAGGGATCCCTGCCGATATCCCCACCATCAATGGCTCAGGTTGGGTAGTGGGGCCGGGTTTGCTGGATCTGTATGCCCACAGCGGCGAGATGGTTGGCAGCGGTCGCGTAAGCGGTGCGGAGCACTTTCTGGCCCACAGTCGGGAAACCCTGACCTCTTTGGCTGCAGCGGCTTTGGCGGGAGGCTTTACCCAGGTGGGGCTTCTGCCCACCCCCCTTCCTGGAACCGGCCTATTTCCGGTGCTGGATCACCCGGAACACCTGAACCGCTACCCCCGCCAACGTGGGGATCCCCGCTGGCTGCCCTGGGCTGCCCTGAGCGTGGGTGGCCAGGGAGAAACCCCAACCCCCTGGGGAGAACTGGCGCAAGCGGGAGCAGTTGGCTTTGCAGAGGTTCAGCCACTGCGCTCCTTGGCTTTGGTGCGGCGGGCTCTGGAGTATTTGCGGCTGGAGAATAAACCCCTGCTGCTCTGGGCCTGGGATCCCACCTTGGCCGGGCAAGGCAGCCTTTACGAAGGGATCTGGGCGCTGCGCCTGGGGCTGAAAGGGATCCCTGCCAGTGCCGAAACTGCCGCTCTGGCCCGTCTCTTGGAGGTGATCAGGAGCGTTCCTTCCCCTCCGCCTGTGCATATTATGCGCCTGAGCCAAGCCCGCAGCCTGGAGCTGATCCAACAGGCCCAAGCCGAAGGACTGCCGGTTACCGCCAGCGCCACTTGGATGCACCTGATCTTGTCCGAAGAGGCCGTCTTTGAGCACCGCTACGATCCCCACCTTCGCCTTCTGCCCCCTCTTCCCAGCGCTGGCGACCGGGAGGCTCTGATCGCCGGGATCCGTTCCGGCAACTTGGGGATCGCTACGGATCACCACCCCTACACCCATGAAGAGAAAACCCTGCCCTTTGCCGATGCCCCGCCGGGGGCGATGGGCCTGGAGCTGGCTCTGCCGCTGCTGTGGCACCATTTGGTAGAAACGGGATCCCTGACGGCGCTGCAACTGTGGTCTGCCCTCAGCCTGTACCCGGCCCGCTGCCTAAACCTAGATCCGCCCACCCTTACCCCCCACAGCGACTGGGTGCTGTTTGATCCCACCCACCCTTGGACGGTTTCTGTTGCCACCCTCCACTCCCGATCGCCAGCGACTCCCTGGCTGGAGAAAACCCTGTGCGGCAAGGTGTTGCACACCCATGTCGAGGGGATCCCATCCCGCAGCTCTGCCCCTTGATCCCGAAGAAGGCCGACAAGACCTGTCCGGCGGATGTTTAAGGACTCCGTCCCGCTAGCGCGAACAGAGTCCGCTTGGAGAAAGAGCCAATTCAAAATAAAAAAATAATGATCAAGACCGAGATCCGCTTGCCTCAGTGGGACAGAGTCCTTAATTCAAAAATTCAAAACTCCCCGGCCAGAGCGGCTACACAACGCTCACACAGCTCTGGATGTTCGGCAAATTCCCCCACACGGGTGGAATAGTTCCAGCAGCGCACGCACTTTTGGCCGTCAGCCGGAAAAACAGAGACCTCCAAGCCTTGACCTGAGGTTTTCTCCAGTTCCACCTGTGAGGTGATGAACAAGTAGCGCAACTCGGCAGACCGCTCCTGCAAAAGAGCGTACAGGCTGGGATCCGCTACCTTCAGGATTACCTTGGCCTCGGTGGAAGCGCCGATGGGCTTAAAGGACTCCGTCCCGCTAACGCGACCGGTACGGGCTTGCTCCAGAGCCTTGTTCACCTCTTGGCGCACCTCTCGCAGCTGCTCCCAAATGGCCGCCAACTGGGGATCCCGCCAGTGCTCCGGCAGCTTCATCCACCCCCCCTCAAACACCGAACGGGTGGGCTTGGGATAGGGCAGATGGCTCCAAATCTCTTCGGCCAGGTGGGAGAGAACGGGGGCGATGGCCTTGGCCAAGTTCTCCAGCAACAGGGAGAGCACCGTTTGACATTGGCGCCGCCGTAGACTTTGGGCATGGCTAATGTAGAGGCGATCCTTGGCAATATCCAGGTAAAAGTTGGAGAGATCCACCACACAGAAGTTCTGAATCGCCTGGAAAAAGCGGTAGAACTGATAGCTGGCAAAAGATTCGCCGATCTCGGATCCCACCTCGTGCAGGCGGTGCAAAATGTAGCGGTCTAGCTCCGTCAAGGCTTCAAAAGGAACGGCATCCTGAGTTGGATTGAAGTCGTAGAGGTTGCTCAGCAAAAAGCGAGCTGTGTTGCGGATTTTGCGATATACATCCGCCATTTGCCCAAGAATGGTCTTACCCAGCGGCACATCCCCGGAGTAGTCCACACTGGAGACCCACAGGCGCAGCACATCCGCCCCGTAGGCGGGATCCGTCTGGGGATCTTTGCCGCCGTTAATTAACACCAGCGGATCGATGACATTGCCCAGGGACTTGCTCATTTTCTGGCCTTTCTCGTCCAGCACAAACCCATGGGTGAGCACCGCCTTGTAGGGGGCATGGCCGTTGACGGCCACGGAGGTAAGCAAACTGGATTGGAACCAGCCTCGGTGTTGGTCGGAGCCTTCCAAATACAGATCCACCGGGTAGCCCAGCCCTTGGGCCTTGGCCACTGCCGCCCAGGAGGAGCCGGAGTCAAACCACACGTCCATGGTGTCCATCCCTTTGCGGTAGGTGCGGCCATTGTGGCGGTACTTCTCCGGCAGCAACTCCTCCACCGGGCGCTTCCACCAGGCGTCGGATCCCTCTTGGGCAAAAATGGCCTTGATGTGGTCGAGGGTCTCGGCGGTGAGCAGAACCTCGCCGGTTTCTTCGTCGTAAAAGACGGGGATGGGCACGCCCCAAGCCCGCTGGCGGGAAATACACCAATCCGAGCGCTCCGACACCATAGCAGTGATGCGGTTCTCCCCGATGGCCGGGATCCATTTCACGGTTTTAATGGCCTGCAGGGCCAGCTCCCGGAAGCCAGCTACAGACGCAAACCACTGCTCGGTGGCCCGGAAAATCGTTGGCTCTTTCGTGCGCCAGTCGTAGGGATATTTGTGGTTGTAGGGCTCTTCCTTGAGCAAAGCCCCCGCAGCCTGCAGAGCCTGGATCACGGCAGCATTGCCGCTGGTCTCCGGCTTCTTGGAGAGCACATCCAACCCGGCAAACTGGGATCCGGCCTCGGCGGTAAATCTCCCCTGATCGTCCACAGGGCTGAGAATGGGCAGACCATACTTTTGGCCGGTTTTGAAGTCATCTTCCCCATGCCCCGGAGCTGTGTGCACAATGCCGGTGCCGGACTCGGTGGTGACGTAGTCCCCCAGCACGCAGAGGCTGGCGCGGTCAAAGAGGGGGTGCCGTCCTTGACTGTATTCCAGGGCGGATCCCGGCAGGGTGGCCTTGATCTCCAGAGGCGTCTCCAGAACCTTCTCCAGCCGCTCCCGCAGATCGGCGGCGATCAACAGCAGGCCGAAGCGGGGAGACTCCACAACTGCATAGGTGAGCTTGGGGTTAAAGCAGAGAGCCAGGTTGGCCGGGATCGTCCAAGGGGTGGTGGTCCAGATGGCTGCCCGCAGGCCCGGCATGAAAGGCTCCAAAACCGGCTGCGCCGCCGGGCTCAGGCTCTGCAGGGGAAAGGCCACGTAGATGCTGGGGGAGATGTGGTTGTCGGGGTACTCCAGCTCCGCTTCCGCCAGAGCCGTCTGGGAGCTGGGGCTCCAGTGGACGGGTTTGAGGCCGCGGTAGATGTAGCCCTTGAGGGCCATTTGTCCAAACACCTCAATCTGTGCGGCTTCGTACTCCGGCGACAGCGTCAGGTAGGGCCGATCCCAGGATCCCCATACCCCCAGGCGCTGAAAACTGGCCCGCTGCACATCAACGTAGTGCAGGGCGTACTCCTTGGCTTTTTGTCGCAGCTGCAGAGGGGTGAGGTTTTCCCGCTCCTGCGGGGTGAGGCTTTGCAACACTTTCAGTTCGATGGGCAGGCCGTGGCAATCCCAGCCGGGCACGTAGCGCACCTTGCGCCCTTGCAAGATGTGGTACTTGTTCACAATGTCCTTGAGGATCTTGTTGAGGGTGGTGCCCATGTGGATATCGCCATTGGCGTAGGGCGGTCCATCGTGCAGGACAAAGGGATCCCCAGGATTGTGGTCGGCAAGGCGCTGGTAGATTTGCTCTTCCTGCCAAAAGGCTTGAATGGCGGGTTCTCTCTTGGCGGCCTCTGCCCGCATGGGAAACTGAGTTTGGGGCAGGTTGAGGGTACTTTTGTAGTCCACGGCTGTAGTCCACGGCAACTCGAGCCAACTAGAGGGCGTCCTTCTATCCTACGCTGTTGCCTTATCCTCAGCAGTCCATCCCTCACCCCTCTTGTGGGACAGGGGATCCGAAGCCCACGGTCACCCAGAGCGCCTGGAGCTCTCAAACGGCTCCAACAAACCACCGCATGAACTCCCTGATCGAGAAAACAAGAAAAGATTTGTGCTAGTCTCAGGGTGTCGTTTAGTAAGGGAGGTTCCTGCGGATGCCAGATAGTAGTAGTTGTAAGGGTCGTCAAGTTGGGTTCAGCCGGCTGTGCGCCGGGGCTGTTCTCTAACGGTCTGAACTTAGATCCTTCAGTCTGCTGAAGAGTCTTCACGTTCTGGCTCGCTTGGAGTTCCTCCCGGCAGTCAGGTTCCAGTTGAAGGCCCGCTAGACCGCTCTTTCCCTGACCGCCTGTTGTTGCCTTGGGGGTGGGAGAGAGCGGATAGTTTTGCAGATAGCTGTAGCGGGGCTTGGAATGGACGGGCGTCTAAAGATGTCAATGTTTCTTGAGGTTGGGTCCTTTCAAGACACCTCGACCCAACCTTTCGAGACCCCTCGGGATTGTTCGGTCAATTGCTGGCAGGAGTGGGGCGATCCACCACCGGAGCACCAAGGGAGTCGCCGCTATCGCAACCGCTCAAAAATAGGGCCAGCACCAGAAAGCAAACAAGCTGAGGGGCGCATAGTTTCCCATCTTAACAAGCTCAACTGCCTGTCCAGATTACCCCAGAGCCATTCCTCATCATCCTGAAGATTTCCTAAGGGACGGTGGGGATGGCCAGGGATCCCTCCAGAGCCAAGCGATCGCTGACGATAAGACGCCGACTCTCCAGCGTGATGCCGGTTTGGTTAACCAACATCACAGAAATCCACTCAGAACGGGGTTCTTGCGGAGCATCTGCCTGTAGGAAGATCCCTCCGGCCTGTAGAGGTTCGAGAGCAAACGAGGTCACCTCTGGGTAGCCCGCCCCGGCAACGGGTTGTTCGGCAACGGCGCCCAACAACAAAGAGTGGGTGAGAGGCTCTGCCACAATCGCCTGCAGCGAATAGGTGGATCCCGGTTTGACCACCTCCGGCAGGTTCAAGGTGACGGTGGGAGGGGCAGATCCAGAGGTGAGGGTGCTGGCCTCCCGCAGCACTTCTTGGTCAATCAACAGCAGTTGTCCGGGATTGGCTGGATCCGGGCGATAGCGATTGCGCACCAGGGCAGAGGCTTCTACCTGAAAGTCCCCCCGCACCGAGGATTGGGATCCCTCTACTTGGCTGAGAATATCGGCAACAATCTCAGGGCCCACCTGCCGCCAGGAGAGGATCTGGGCCGAATAGGTGAGCTTGGGATGAGAGCTCCACAGCTTGCGGATGGCACCTTCCACCTCTTCCCGGTCTAGCCCATCTCGGTGGCGGAAGTCGGGGCTGTAGCCGGCCATCACCCCTGGCAAATCCCGCCGGTTGGCGGCGGCCACCTGCTGGCTTAGCCACTCCACCAGGGCGGCTGGCGGTGGGCTGGAAACTTGCCGCTGGATCCCACTTTCTAGGGGCATCGGGGCAGCTTGGGCCCAAGCCGAGGACTCCGTCCGGCTGACGTGACCGGCTGTCAATCCAAGGGGGATGCTCCAGCTCACGGCCAGAGCAAGGGGCCAAAGCAGTTGCGGAAAGTTAGATCGGGATTTCAAGCCATGGGCCTCCAGCCGGCAAATCTGGATCCCAGTCTAGCCTTAGGGCAGTTGGGATCCCAAAGTCCAGACCAGATAAGATCGATTGGAATAAGCTTTGGCTCATAGCGCCTGTTCTCCATGGCTCCCCAGCACTCTCCAGCTTTCTTGGCCCTGGTCAACGAGGCCAAAAGCCGCATCCAAGAACTGACAGTCGAGCAGGTCAGGCAAAAACAACTGCAAGGGGATCCCTTCTATTTTGTGGATGTGCGGGAAGAGTCGGAGTGGCAAGCCGGCCACGCTGCCGGAGCCATCCATTTGAGCAAAGGGATCATTGAGCGGGACATCGAGAGGGTGATCCCCGACAAAGAAGCGGAGATCGTCCTGTACTGCGGCGGCGGGTTTCGTTCGGCGTTGGCAGCCGATAACCTACAGAAAATGGGCTATCGTCGGGTGATCTCGATGGATGGGGGCATGCGGGCTTGGCGGGAAGCGGGTTTTCCTGAGGAGCGCTAGAGCTGGCGGATTTCTTCCCTCACCCATAGGAAGAGGGAGGTATTGGCTGCTATCTGGCTGCTATCTGAAATGGCCGACCACTGAAGGCGGGAAGTGGGGGCGGCCCAACCTTGTTTAGAATGGCGATAGCCTGGCCGTTTAGCTTTACCCCTCTGCCATGCTCCAAACCCTGCCCCGCCTGGATGTTGCTGCCCGTTTGCAGCAGTTGCGCCAGCTTCTGCGAGAACAAGATCTGGATGGCTTTTGGGTTCCCTCTGCCGATGAGCATCTCAACGAGTATTTGCCGGAACATCGCAAGCGGCGTCAGTGGATCACAGGCTTTACCGGCTCGGTGGGGGATGCCTTGATCACCCGGGACAGGGCTTGGCTGTGGGTGGATCCCCGCTATCACGAACAGGCGGAGCGGGAGGTGGATCCCAATCTATTGACAGTGATCAAAGGAGGTCTGCCGAATCAGCCCAGCCTGATGGAGATTGTGGAAGAGCTGGGATCCGGCTTTCGCCTGGGGGTGGATCCCTTTACGGTGGCGGTGGCCACCTATCGCCAGTTGCAGGCCCATGCCCAAGCGGGAGGGGTGCTCTTGATCCCGGTCATGGAAAACTTGGTGGATAAGCTGGCTCAGGGATCCGCTCCTGTCGCTCCCTTTGACCGGCCCATTGACTCGGTACCCACCCACCTAAGCGGGGCCACCCCTGCAGAAAAGCTGGCCCAAGTCCGGCAGGAGATGCGCCGCAAGCGGGTGGGACTGTTGCCCCTGACCAAATTGGATCAGGTGGCCTGGCTGTTTAACCTGCGGGGATCCGACATCCCCTACAACCCAGTGTTTTGGGCCTATGCTTTGGTCAGCCTAGATAGAGCGGCTCTATTCACAGATCTGGAGCGGCTCAGTCCCCCATCTCGGCAATTTCTGGCAGAAGCCGGGGTGGAACTCTGGCCCTACGAGACCTACAGCCAACAACTGCCCCAATGGGCCAAGAGCTATGCGCCGGTGGGCTTGGATCCCAAGCAGACCACCCAGGGCACCCAGGAGCTGCTGCAGGATGCGAGCTGCCGCGAGCTGGAGCACCCAGTAGAAGCCCTCAAGGCCGTGAAAAACCCCACCGAGCTGGAACAGATGCGCCTGGCCAACCGCAAAGCCAGCCGGGCCAAGATCCGTACCCTGGCCTGGATCGACCGGCAAATCCAACAGGGGATCCCCATCAGCGAAGCCGATGTGGCCGCCATCATGGAGGCCCATTACCGGGAGGAAGGGGAGTGGGTGGGCCTGAGCTTTAACACCATTGCCGGGGCAGGAGCCAACAGCTCCATCATCCACTACGGCACTCCGGATCCCCAAAAGCTGCTGCAGCCGGGCGAACTGTTTTTGTTGGACTCCGGATCCCACTACTTGGGGGGCACCACCGACGATACCCGCACCGTTTGGATTAGCCCGCAACCCGCGGATCCCTTGTGCAAGCGGCGCTATACCGAGGTGCTCAAGGCCCACATTCAATGCGCCCGCCAGATCTTCCCCCCCGACACCTATGGAGTCTCGTTGGATGGGATCGCCCGCTCCACCCTTTGGCAGGCCGGGCTGGATTACGGCCATGGCACCGGCCACGGTGTCGGCGCCTTTTTGAATGTCCACGAGGGGCCCAACGGGATCCACCGCCGCGCCAGCACCCCTCTCAAAGTGGGCATGATCAACAGCATTGAGCCGGGCTACTACCAGCCGGGATGGGGTGGGATCCGCCTGGAGAACCTCTACGAGGTGATTGCCATTCCCGAGCCCGAGGGCTGGATGGGCTTTCGCTCCCTGACTTGGATCCCTTTTGATGGGCGCTTAATCGATTGGGAACTGTTGAACGAGGCGCAGCGAGCCTGGCTGGACGAGTATCACCAGCAGGTTTACGCCATGCACCACGCCACCTTGCCAGAACAGGATGCCGCCTGGTTACGACGCGCCTGCGGACTGAGCTGATGTACTCGCGCAAGCGTTGCGCGGCGATTACAAATCCCCTGGCAAAGAACGCAGGAAGGATCCCCGCAGTTGACCACATGCGGCATTGCCATCCAAACCACGGGTTTGGCGCACGGTGGCCCGCACCTGGTGTTGCTCAAGCTGGCGGACGAACGCTTTGACTCGTGCCGGGTGGGGGCGTTGATAGTCGGCTCCAGAGATAGGGTTGTAAGGGATCAGGTTCACGTGCAGTTGCACCCCTGACCGGCTGGCCTGCTGCAGCAATTGCGCCAGTTGGCGGGCATGAATGGGCAGGTCGTTGACCCCCGATAGCAGGGTATATTCAAAACTGACTCGCCGCCCGGTGCGCAGCATGTAGTCGCGGCAATCCTGGATCAGAGTGTCCAGAGGGTAGTGGGCTGCCGAAGGGATCAACCGTTGCCGCAGGTCTTGATTGGGGGCATGCAAGCTGACGGCCAGGGTAACTTGCAGATCCTGCTGCGCCAGCCAGGCAATTTGCCGGGGTACGCCCACCGTCGAGAGGGTGATGTGCCGTTGGCCGATGCCGATATCTCGATTCAGGCTACGGATGGCTTGCACCACCGTATCGCGGTTGAGCAGGGGTTCCCCCATGCCCATAAAGACCACATGGCTGACGCGACGGCCAAAATCTTCCTGCACCGTCAACACCTGATCCAGAATCTCGTGCAGCTCTAGGTTGCGCCGGTAGCCCATCTTGCCGGTGGCACAGAAATCGCAGGCCATCGGGCAGCCCACCTGAGAAGAGACACAGACCGTCAGACGCTTGGCCGTTGGGATCCCTACCGTTTCGATCAACTGCCCATCCGCCAACCCCAGCAGAAACTTCACAGTACCATCGCGGGCCTCTGTCCGCTGCACAATGCGCGAGCGTCCCACTGGGTAGCTTTGCACCGCCTCTCGCCAAGCCCTAGGAAACACCGTCACCTGTTCCAGGGAGCGGATCCCTTTTTGGTAGATCCAAGCATGCAGTTGTTGCCCGCGATAGGCCGGCTGTCCTTGGGCAACCGCCCAGTCTTTCAGAGCAGACAAGGATTGCCCCAGCAGCGGAATGGGTAGGGCCGACATCAATACCATCTTAGACGAGATCTCAAGAGCATGACTCTAGTCAATAATAAGCTCAACTATACTGAAAATAATGTATAATATGTTCAGTACGGATTACTACCAGTTGATCTTTCTGTTTACTTTCGAGTCTGCCAACATGGTAGCCAAAGCAAAGCAGAAAATTGGTAGTAAGACGACACGGAAACTGCGCTTTGGGTATTCTACTCAAAGCTTTGCGGGATACCGCCATTCTGTTTGGACTCCGTCCCGCTAACGCGAATGGAAACAAGCAGAATGCTATCGCTGCATAGTTGAACAGTGATGTTCAGCAGTGTTCAGCGTAAATGTATCAGGCACAGGAGTCCGGCTCCTCTACTCTAGCCTGTCCCTGCAACCCAATCCCCTTCAAGAACTCCGTCCGAGTGGCGCGAACGGCCTCGTCGCCACAGGGTTGCGGTTCCCCTGCCCATGGCAACAACTCCGCCAGAGACAGGGCGGGTGACGGTAAGCAACAATGCTCTCTTAAATCCCTTAAATTCCCTTAAATCAAGTTGCCCAAGGGCTTTTCCACCCCGCACTCAAGTACAGGGCTACCAAGCTATTCCCTGGTGTAGTTTTGTAGAGTGTGTTATGGAGTGCGCCATCGGGACGGAGTCCCTGACAGTTGGACAAAGTCTGCAGGATCAGGAGCGCTCGATCTGAATCTTCTCGATTTCAATCCATTGAATCCATCTGAACCTATGTCTGTTTCCCCCCAACTGGCCCAACTGGCCACCTGGATGGCAGGGCACTTCAACAACCTGCAGCAGGCGCTCGCAGAGCCCGTCTGGTTTGCCAACATTCATGTGTACCAATGCCCCTTGCCTTGGTCGGTGTTGCAGGGGGTGGGGTTTTACGTGGAGCAACTGTACGACATTTATCCTGAGCAGCCTTACCGACAGCGGGTGATCCACCTCTTCGATACTCCAGATGGGATCCGGATTCAAAACTATGCTCTGACAGCTCCTGACTCCTACAGGTGCGCCGGTCGGGAGTTGTTGCTAAGCAACGCTTACGCGAAGGGGAAATTGGCCGGTCTGACAGCAGCGGAGTTGGAACTCTTGCCCGGCTGTGTCACCCAGGTGGAATGGACGGGATCCTGCTATCGGGGCCGCAGCCTGCCCGGCAAAGGCTGTATTGTTGAACGCAAAGGCAGAACCACCTATTTGTACAGCGAGTTTGAGATCGGAGCCGACTACTTTCACAGCTTGGATCAAGGTCGGGATCCGGAGACCGATCAAGTGATCTGGGGATCCCTATCCGGGCCTTTTCGGTTTGTCAAAAAGCAAGATTTTTCCCAGTACCTACCGCAGTGGGCTGAAGTGCTGAACCATGAGGCTGTTGGAGCAACTGGTTGAGCAGCTGCGGGCGCTGGGGATCCCGTTCGCGTCGTCAGGACGGCGTTCCCGGCGAGAGTTGGTCTGGCTAACCCTGCGGTTGGCCTGGGAAAACGCGATGCGCTACCGGCTGTAAGGACTCCGTCCCGCTTACGCGATTGGCCTGGCCTCTGAAATGGCCTATAGCTCGATGTTGGCGCTGTTCCCCTTCATCCTCACGCTCCTGACCGGGGTTGGGCTGTTTGTCGGCTCCTCTGAGCAAGCCTTCGAGCGCTTGATGGAGCAGTTGAGCCAAATTGCTCCCCATGAGGCTCTGGCGCTTTTGGATCGGTATGTGCGCGAGCTCCGCTTCGGGCAAAAAAGTGATCCGCACCGCTGACGCGAACGGGGGCTGTTGTCCCTCAGCTTTTTGGGCACCCTGTGGGCTGCTTCTGGAGCCATGGGGGCGGTGATGACAGCTTTGGATCTCAGCCATGAGATCCCTCAAGATAGGCGCCGTCCCTTCTGGAGACGCAAGCTGATCTCGCTGGTTTGGATGCTCGCCACCCTGGGGTTGACCGGACTGGCCAGCTTGATCTTTTTGTTCAGTGCCAGCTTTTGCGCTTCTTGGCCATGAAAGCGAGATCCTTAGCCCAGGAGGTTGGCGGGCCGACTCAGTTGGATCCCTTGCGAGAGCTGGGGTTGAACTTGTGGGGGATCCTCACTTGGCCAATTTCCTTGGGGCTGGTCGTCTTCTCCTGCTGGGTGCTGTATCGATTTGGCCCCAGCCTGCGCCGACCCCAAATGCCGATTTGGCCGGGAGCCATCGTGGCCAGCCTACTGTGGGTTGGGGTGTCTTGGGGGCTGCGGATTTACGTGGAGCACTTTGGGCAGTTCAACCAAGTCTACGGGGCGGTGGGGGCAGTTATTGTGCTGCTGCTCTGGGTTTGGCTCACTTCCTTGGCGCTGCTGTTTGGGGATCAAATCAACATCGCCCTCTACCAGGCGCAAAAATGGATTGCAGAACGGGATCCCTAGCCCCACCCCAAATCCGAGTTATGGATGCAGACGGAAATTCTTTCGCCCACTCCTGAGCACATTGCCGTAGCGGCTGCGGCCTTGCTGCAGGGCCAGTTGGTGGCCATCCCCACGGAGACGGTTTACGGCCTGGCGGGCAATGGCTTGGATGAGCAGGCAGTGGCAAACATTTTTGCCGCCAAGGAGCGCCCCCGCTTCGATCCCCTGATCCTGCATCTGCCGGCTGGGGTGACCCTAGAGCAGCTGCAGGGGTGGCTGGTGGATGTGTCGGCTTTTACTCCCGCCGCCCGTGCTCTGCTGGGATCCCTGATCGACACCTTCTGGCCGGGGCCCCTAACCTTGGTGCTGCCCAAGTGTCCCACCGTGCCGGATCTGGTGAGCAGCGGGTTGCCTACTGTTGCCCTGCGGGTGCCTGCTCACCCGGTGGCTCAAGCTTTGTTGCAGGCGGTGCAAACCCCTCTGGCTGCCCCCAGTGCCAATCGCTTTGGCCGCATCAGCCCCACCTCAGCCCAGGCCGTCTATGCAGAGTTGGGAGGGCGGATCCCTTACATCTTGGATGGGGGAGAGTGTGCTGTGGGCCTGGAGTCCACCGTGCTAAAGCTCAGCCCCGAAGGGATCCCAACGCTGCTGCGCCCAGGAGGGATCCCACTGGAAGCCCTGGAGGCCCACCTGGGGTTGCCCATCCGGTTGCCCCCAGAACAGGCCCCCAAGGATGGCACAACGGGCCCGCCAGAAGCGCCGGGACGACTGAGCAGCCACTATGCCCCCAGTAAGCCCCTCCGGCTTTTGCCCACCCCTTTTGCCCAGCTTCAGCCCGGCGATTGGCAACAGGTGCAGCACCTGACAACCGGTCATTCCCACCTGGGCATCCTCAGCTTTGCCACGGATCCGCAGGCTCTGCTGAACACCCTCTCCCGCCATTGGCCGGGGATCACTTTCAGTTTGGAGTGTTTGGGTTCGGATCCCAAGGCAGCCGCCCGCGCCCTCTTTGCCAGCCTGCGCCGACTGGATGAGGGAGATGCTACGCTCCTGCTGGCAGAGCCCCCACCCATCTCGACGGGGTTGGGCTATGCGATGATGGATCGGCTACGCCGGGCCAGCAGCCTTTCGCGTTAGCGTCGCTTAGCGATATGGAACTCTCCCCCCTCGTTGCCATCGTAATGGGTAGCGATTCCGATTTGCCCACCCTTGCACCTGCCGCCCAGGTGTGTGAGGAGTTTGGGATCCCTTACCAATTGCAGATCCTCAGCGCCCATCGCACTCCCGAGGCGATGGTAGAGTTTGCCCGCTGCGCCCATACCCAAGGGATCCGCGTCATCATTGCCGGGGCAGGGGGAGCAGCCCATTTGCCGGGGATGGTGGCGTCCCTCACCCCTCTGCCGGTGATCGGGGTGCCGGTGCTCAGCCCATCCCTGCAGGGGATCGACTCCTTATACTCGATTGTGCAAATGCCCAAAGGGATCCCGGTGGCCACGGTGGCCATTGGCAACGGCTACAACGCGGGTCTGTTGGCGGTGCAGATCCTAGCCAGTGGGGATCCCGATCTGCTCCGGCGGGTGATCGCCTATCGGGAAAGCCTAAAACAGGCGGTGCAGGAGAAAAACGACCAGTTGCAAACCCAAGGGTGGAAAGCCTACCTCGACTCTATAAAGCATAAGAGCATAATTTAAGGAGCGTTGATCTATCTTGCCGCTTGCAAAGGGCCAGATAGGGCCGAGTTTTGGGAGTTGCCATCGGTGAAGCATCAATCGGGTCGCCCTTCTTCCGGCCAGGGATCCTGGCCAGAATATCTGCAGCGGGTGGGGCGTGGGGCAGTGGAGACGGGATCCCAAGTTGCTCTGTGGATCCTATCGGGGCCACAGTGGCGGGTTTTGGCTCTGTCGGCCTTGGCGTTGGCAGGGCTGGCCTTCTGGAATGGGCGGCTGGCGCTCTCTCTGGGGGTGGGCACCTTGGTGATGTTGGGGCTACAGGGGGTGCGCAGCCCTGAGTTCAACCGCCGCTGGCAGGAGTGGCAAGCTTGGTTTCGGCAGGCGGATCGCTGGCTTTTGCTGGCAATTGGTTCGGGAGCAGCCGCCACCTTGGGCACCTACACCCTCATCTCCATCTGGGCAGAATCCACCCAACGCTGGCTGGCCACCGGTGCCATTCTACAGGGATTGGCCACTCTAGCCTTGTTGTCGCTGCTGTTTGGGGAGTGGCTCAGGGGCCGACAAGAGCGGCAACGGTCTCAATTGGAGCGCGACCTCAGCGACATTGCTTCTCCCGATCCCTTCCGACGGCTGGCGGGCGTTCGCCGCTTGCAGAGCTTAATGTCCCACCTGGATCCCGAGCAAACCCGGCTGGCGGTGGATTATCTGCGGTTGGCCCTCGACCAAGAGACGGTAGCGGTTGTGCGGGAAGCCCTGCTGGAGGCCCTACAGGGATGGGGGATCCTGCGCCGCCTCAACGATTTGATCAATCTCAAACACTCCAGCAGGGATCCCTCTTCAAACTAAGATAACGGCTGTCTTGGTCCTCAAGGGTTTGACTGGGATGATAAATTCAGTCCCTTGGGCAATCCGCCAAATAGATTGCTCACCTCAGGTTTAGCTAAACCGCCGAGAAGCCCCGCGCTGTATGCGTAGCAACCCTGCGGGAAGCTAGCTACAGGGTCGGGAGTATGTTACGCGGCATACCCCCTTTCCATCTAGGCTCAGGCTTGTCCCTGATACATTCACGCTGAACTCTCCTGAACATGGTTCAGGAAAGAAGCGATCGCATCCTGCGTATCTCTGAGCAGGAAGGCGGTATCCCGCAAAGCCCTGAGGAATACCCCCCGAGCGCTTTCCCCCTTCACTTCCCGGCAACCGTTGCGGTGGACTCAAGGATCAGGGGGAAACTTGGTCTACTATATCCCTCTCAATGACTTTTGCCAAACCGCCTAAAGCTCAGTAAATTCAGCAAAGTTCAGGGTTTTGGGGGTTAGAGGCATGCTCTGCCGCCAGCCCTATTGCAAAAAGCTTGCTTGGAGCTGGCCTGCAAGGAAGGCTAGAATCCCTTACTATGGGTAATCCTCTCCAGCCGCTCCCTTAGCCGCACTGTGCCAGCATGTATACCATTTCCGACTTTGACCGCCTGATCCAGTTTCTCCCAGTGGAGATCCGCCCTGAAGTGCAGATCGAGATCGGCACCCCTGACCAGTCTCGGATTGTGCAGCCGCTGTGGCGCTTCCCCTGGCAGAAATACTCTCGCTTTGCCATTGACCTCAGCCGTTGGCAGAAGCTGAGCCCTGACCAGCAGAAGATCTACTTCTTGCGAGAAGCGGTGATGGCCACAGAGCTGGCTTTGGGGGATAACTGGTCGGCGTTGTTGCTGTATCCCGCCTTGATCGGGGCCGGCAGCATGGGCATTTTGGTAGAGCTGCAGATGGGAGATAACCTCGGCGTTGGCTTAGCAGCAGGCTTGGCCGCGTCAGCGGTGTTTCTGTTGCGCAAAGCGGAGAAGGGCCAGAAGGCCCAGGTAGCAGCCGACGAGTTTGCCGTGCGCTATGCCTCCCAGAATGGCTACACCTCCGAGCAAGCTGCTGCTATCTTGCTGAGCGCGCTGCAGCAGGTGGCCATCCTCGAAGATCGCGTCAAGAACGACTACGACACCACCATGCGCCGCCGCAACCTGGAGTTCTTGGCGCAGCGGGGTTTGGGATCCGGCACTCTAACCATCAACCCCAAGTACCGCAACAAAGGCCAGAGCTCCAACCCCAATCCTTACCAAAACCCCTTCCAGCGCTGAGGCCTCTCAAAGCTAGTTAGGGATTGACTGGGCTTATTCTTCGTCCTCTTCCAACTCTGGAAGCTCCTCAGTTGGGGTAGACTTGATCGCCTCATCTTCTACAATCACAATTTCTGTATCGGGGCTGTAATACCGACGCACATCCCACTCCGTAATCCAGCGGCGAATAATTGACCGCACAGTGGTTGTGCTGTAGAGCTCAGGAAGCTGTGGCAGCGATGGGCGTACCCAATCGGGATAAGCTTTCTGGTAGAGATCCGCTACCCTATGCCACATGGATTGAATGGCCTCGCGGGCTTCTAAGCAGGAACAGAGAGGGGTAGCTTGGCTAATAGCCTCCATGCCGGCCTTTACGACTTCCTCAGACATGTGCTTCTGGAGAGCTATCTTAGGTGCTTTCTCCCAATCTCCTTTTTCTTGTAGAATGACCCTCTCGAAATCGCGGGTTACTGCTCCTACGAAAACCAGCGGAGCTTTCTTTATTTCTTCAGGCAGGGTTGTTGTACCAAACAAGTGCCCAAGAACGCGGTACGACTTGACCCGCTGAAGAAGACTGTACTGGGCAATAAGCTCAATCTCATCCACCAAAACCACCAAGCCCCCAAACCCTATGGCCCGACATAGCTGGGCACAGAAGGCCAGGCGCTGCCAGTGTAGGCTTTCTGCAGGGGGTAGCTTGCCAATGGGATAAGCACCTGCCAAGCCGTGATCCCGTAGGCTTCGCCTTACCTCTGAGGACTTCAGAGTGGGCTCACCAGCCCAAAAGCGGACAATGGCGTCTAGCTTCTCGTCATCGCCTCCTAACCTTTGGTACAGAGCCAAGGTGGCCGGCCACCAGTCTGACCCAAACTGCCACTGGTTAACCCAAAGCTGGAACTTCTGGAAAGAAGGCGAGGAGTCCTGTAGCCGGGCTGCCATGCCTTGGATCCCACGCTCAACCATGTCAGGGAGCTCGACCTGGGCAAGGAGGCGGGGAATCAGGCGATTGGGGTTACCGAGGGGCAACTCTTTGGAGACGACAACTAGGGAGGTGGCAAAATTATTCTTCCTTGCTCGCTCCTGCAGGGTTAGTAGAAGATGGGACTTGCCTGTCCCAAAATCCCCCTTTATCAGCATTCCTGCAGGGCCTGAACTAGCACCCTTGCACAGCTCTTGAAAACGCTCCTCAATCTGATACTGCCAAGAGCCAAGTTCTGCAACTGCGAACCGGTTAGGAACGCCATTTCGTAGGGCTTCAATGGCCCGCCTAGCTGCAATCGCTACATTCATAGAAGCTGCACCATAGCTGTGCATGGATTAGGCTTTTGAAGAGAAGAAACCTCATTCTCAATTCGAGTTTGCAAAGCTCGATATCTATGATAAGACAGACGCTCAGATTCAATAAACTCTGGAGGAGCTAAGAAAATTAACACAGTTTTTTCTAGTTCACTCTCCGCATCGATAAACTCACGCAAAGTCTCGTAGAGCTCAAGGATTTGTCGACTGGTAAAGTTAGGGCGTCCACTGGGGGTCCGCTCGTAGTAGTGAAGCAAGCTGACAAGGACTGCTACTAAGCCGGATCGTCGTGTAAATAGTCTTAAGAAAGAAAGTAGAATCTCTCGAGCATTTGTCCTGTCAATCTTTCGAAAAATAGCCGCTTCACGCACCCGGCTGATAGAGCTCAGCGTACCTTTAAGCCACTCTTGAATTGCAGAGCATAGACCTTCCAGAGTGCCTGGGCTTTGAAGGGGTTCGTAGACAAGTCGGACTATGGCTTTGCGAAAGTCAAGGGCTAGTGAGTAATCCAGAAAAATACCTCTCTTAATTTCCCGCTGAAACTCTAGTTTGATCTCACGGGCTTCAATCTGATAGAATTCGGCCAACTGCTCTAAAGTGCAGTCCTGCAGATCTAGCCTGGGAGGGTATCCAATTTTTTGGAGAATGTTGAAGCGCAGATCTTTGGCAAAAGTCTCCCAATCTACTCTCTGAGCAAGGGCAAACCAAAGCTGTTCGACTGAATGCAGCTTTAAGCACTCCTCTGTCAAATCAAAAATATGAAAGGAATACTGGTTAAGCTTTTCCAGCAGCGCTTTCCGCACCCAAGAGTAGGAATCTTTCGGAACAACGGCCAGCTTGACAGTGGCACCACCTTCAGGGATAAAAGAACGCAAGTAGTCTTCTTCCAGACAGCGCAGCCACAAATCAGGCTCTAGCCGACCCTGGCCCTCTTTGCTCATAGCTTCTCAAACTCCAAAAGATAGTAGGCGTGCTCCACCCCAGCTTCGTCTCGAATGCGGTAGTAGCGACCCGAGCGCGTGCCTGTAGACGCGGAGAAGATCAAGCGGTAGCCCTCCACATGGTTGGTGCCATTTCGATCCAAGAGGTAAAGATGCCGCGTAAACTCCACTTCGGTGTAGTCTGGGTTGTTGAGGTGGAGCACCTCGAAGACATCGCGAGCAGGTACTTGAAGAGAACGAGGCAGCTCTGCGCTTGACTTTCTCAAGTAACCCGCTGCAATTTTTGCCGCTTTCCAGATGCGTTCAAGAACTACCTCTGGATTAGTTTCTTTCCCTTTGGTCATTCTTGCTCGGAGAATCTTCTCTGCAATGGCACTGGGCCGTTGAGAGCGTAGAAGCTTGCGATCTATGCGCACTCCCTCCCTGGAAAAGCGCACTAAGGCGGGGAAAGCTACAAAGACATGGGGGCTTTCCGTAGGCAGCCAAGGCTGGCCGACTCGTTCCCCTACCTCGCTAGCAAGTTCTTCAAGAGAAGTTCTCTCCAAAACCTGCTGGGTTTGTTCAAGGGCTTGTCTTACCGTCTCCACCTGGGAAAGAGCCTCGCTGAGGACAGAGCTACAGCCTTGTAGCTGGCGGCTCAGGGCTGGAACTTGCCCTCCTTTACAAGCGACTTGGGCTTTCCCTGCGGTCTCCTTTGCTTTCTTAGTCAGGGCAAATAGCTTGCCTAGCTCGTCGTCAAGAGTCTTGAAGAGGGCTTCAATCATTAGTTTTTGGGCCTTTTCTTCTAGAAAACTAGCATCACCAAGAGTTTGGGTGCAAGGCCTTCCCACCTCCGGCTCTTCAAGGCATACGCAGTTCCCCTTCCACCTCAAGGCGGGTGTAAGGGCCAATGGAGAGGAAGCGCTCCCCTAACATTTCGGCAGCAGCAGGCTGAATCCAGCCCATACGCTGCAGCAGGTGCAGGGCCAGGGCATATTTGGCCCGCGCGGCCCCGTCTTGTACCTTGATGGCCAGGCCCATCCCCTCTCCGACGCGCCCGATGCACTGGATCCCTTCGGCGCCGGACTTGCTGACCAACTCTCCCTGGGTGGCCCGCATCAATTCGGTGTCGAAACATCCCTCACCAGCCACCATTTCGGGGTGGTGGGTCATGGCGCGGGCGATGGCCTCCAAGTCCGGCCGCTCGCCGGCGGTCAGTTGGGCATATAGGGAAGCCAGGTGGTTGAGTTGTAGCTGGTAGGTGGGCACGCCACAGTCGTCACGAGCAAACAAAAACTCTTCTGAGGGCATTTGCAACAAGTCGGCCAACTTGGCCCGCACCAGGGCCTGGACGGGGTGTTGCCGCTGGGCGTAGTCCTGCAAAGTCCAGTTCTGGGCGCGGCTGGCCACGAGCATGCCGGCATGTTTGCCGGAGCAGTTGTGGCACAGGGGGCTGGGCTTGCCGGGTGGGGTGGGGCAGACCAGCAAATCGGGAGACAGATCGGCCCGCCACAGTATACTGAACACCTGCCGCGCATGAGCCGTGGTGCCCTGATGGGATCCGCACATGATGGCAATATCTTTCTCGCTGAGGCGGTAGCGCTCGCGGATGCCGGTGGAGAGCATGGCCAGTGCTTGGAAAGGTTTGAGGGCAGAACGGGCAAAAACAGGGGTGGTGCTGTTGCCGGCCATGGCCAGAGAACGCCCGCGGCTATCGGCCACGACAGCTTGGCAATGATGGATAGATTCGGTCAACCCCTCCCGCAAGACATGGATTAAGAGTTCAGGGGCGGTGGAACGATTCTCAAATGACATGAAAACCTGGGAAAGGGCTGACGAAGCTGGGAAAGAGGGTGTGTACTCTTCAAATCATACGCGCAGATCCTACGCGAGAAGTTGGCGGGATCCCCTAAAGTAGCAAAATGGAACCCTTCCGCTCGGATCCCTGACCTCTGCCATGTCCTCCAATCCCCTGGTGTTTTTGGTCTGTCACGGCAGCCGGGATCCCGATTATCAGCAGGCTTTGGCAGATTTGTTGGCCCGGGTGCAGCAGCAGCTGGCTCCCCAGCCGGTGGAGCTGGCCCAGTTGGAAGGTCAGCCTCTCACTCTGGCCGAACAGATTCAAGGACGGCTGGCAGCTTGGCTGGGCGCAGGCCGATCTCCCGATCAAGTGGTGCTGCTGTCGCTGTTTATGGGCGAGGGATCCCATGTGGAAGAGGATTTACCGGCTGCGGTGAAGCAGGTTCAAGCTCGCTGGCCGCGCCTGCCCATCCGGTTAACACCCCCCATTGGCCAGCACCCGGCCCTCCTGGATCTGTTGGTGGCTCGCATTCTGGCTCCACAGCCCTCTTGCTCTGCAACGCTCGGGCAATCCGGCGAACGGGCAGATGCCTGGATTGTGCTTGGCCATGGCAGCCGTCTGCCGGGGTTTGCCGCCCAGCTCCAAGCAGGGATCCAAACTGTGCAACGGCGCTTGCCCGAGATCCCCTTGCATGTGGCTTTTGCTGCCCAGTCCCCCACCTTAGAAGCGGTCGTGATCCATTGCTTGCGCCTTAGCCAGTGCCGTCTACGGGTGCTGCCGTTTTTTCTCTTTCCAGGCGGTCTGCTGCGCGCCCTACAAGAACAGGCTCAGCGATTACAGCGGGAATGGCCTCTGCTCCAAATCCAGGTGGAGCCGCCCCTCTGGCGGGATCCTCAACTGATGCAGGCCATTGTGGAGACACTCCAGGCTTTTAGCCCGGCGCTGGAATAGCCGAATCTTTCCCGTTCCCTCAAAATGGATATTTCCAACAGCAATGACGCGACCAGGACTTGAGATGGGCAAAGTGTATTTGGTGGGGGCAGGGCCTGGGGATCCAGGGCTGCTGACGGTGAAGGGAAAGGCGCTACTCGCCCACGCGGATGTGGTCATCTACGATGCTCTGGTGGGATCCTCCATCCTGGAGCTGATCCCGCCGACGGCAGAACGGATCTATGCTGGCAAACACTGCGGCGCTCACACCTTGCCCCAGGAGCAGATCACAGCCTTGCTGATGGAGAAAGCTCGGACGGCAGCCGTGGTGGTGCGGCTCAAAGGGGGGGATCCCTTCATCTTTGGGCGAGGCGGCGAGGAGATGTTGGCTCTGGTGCAGGCCGGGATCCCAGTGGAGGTGGTGCCGGGAATTACGGCGGGCATTGCCGCCAGCGCCTATGCCGGGATCCCTCTCACCCATCGCGACCTCAGCTCCTCAGTTGCTTTTGTTACCGGACATGAGGCGGCAGGGAAATACCGCCCTCAGGTCAATTGGCGGGCTTTGGCCGGGGCGGTGGAAACCCTGGTGATCTACATGGGCATGCACAACCTCAGCCACATTGCCGCCGAATTGTTGGCCGGAGGGAAAGCTCCCGATACCCCGGTTGCCCTGATCCGCTGGGGCACCACCCCTGAGCAAGAGATTCATCTGCTCCGTCTGGAGACTCTGGTTGGACAGCCCTCACCCGTAGCACCGCCCTCGATTGTCGTGGTGGGAGCGGTGGTCAGCCTGGCCAGCTTGTTGCCCACTTTGCGTCCGCCAGTCTCGTATTGCTCCGCAGCGCTTGCGCAACCGGAATCTCCATGAACGCCTTCTTTCGCAAGTTGGGTGCCCTCTTCTCCGCCTACTACGCCTACATGCTGGAGTACCGGGCCGAGCTGATCCTGTGGGTGTTGGCCGGATCCCTGCCCCTGATCATGATGGGGGTGTGGGGCGAGGCAGCCCGCTCAGGAGACTTCTCGCTGTCTGCTCTGGAGTTCATCCGCTACTTTCTGGCGGTGTTCCTGGTGCGCCAGTTCACCATCGTCTGGGTCATCTGGGACTTTGAGCGAGAGGTGGTCGAAGGCAGATTATCTCCCCTCCTGTTGCAGCCTCTGGATCCCGCTTGGCACCATGTGGCCAGCCACCTGATGGAGCGCTTGGCCCGTCTCCCCTTTACCCTGGTTTTAATCGCCCTTTTCTTCGTCCTCTACCCCCGTGCCTTTTGGATCCCCTCTTGGGCACAGGTGGGGCTGGGATCCCTGGCCATTCTCCTGGCTTTTGCCCTGCGCTTTCTCATGCAGTACACCTTGGCGCTGCTGGCCTTTTGGGTGGAGCGGGTGACGGCCTTGGAGCAGTTCCATTTTTTGATGTACTTGTTTTTCTCGGGGGTGATTGCTCCTCTTGAGGTGTTCCCACCCCCCGTGCGCCAGGTCTTGGCCTGGACACCCTTCCCCTACCTGGTGCATTTTCCCGCCAGCCTCTGGGCAGGGATCCCGGTGGATATTCTGGGCGGCTTTGGCATGGGCCTGGCCTGGACGGGCCTGCTTTGGCTGGCTAACCGCTGGTTGTGGCGCAAAGGCTTGCAACAGTACTCGGGAATGGGAGCTTAGAGGGCCAGGTTCAGCTTTCAACCAGGCCACCCTTGAAACCACTATTATGGGTCAAGGCACCCCAGCCAAATGACGAATCCTGTCCGTCTCCCTAAAATAGCGACAGATAACAGGTGAATAGCGCTTTACCCTTTTCCCTAACAGCCTCCTCGAGTCCTCATGAAGCGTGTACTGGTCGTAGATGACGATCCCCTCTCCCTGAAGGTGCTGAGCCGCCACCTGACTCAGCATGGCTATCGGGTTTGTACAGGCGCTTCGGGTGTAGAAGGGTTGCGTCTGTTTGCCCAAGAGCAGCCGGATGTGGTGGTTTCAGATGTGGTGATGCCGGAAATGGACGGCTTCGAGTTTTGCCGACAGCTGCGCCAACAGCGCGGCGGCGAGCTCGTCCCCTTCATTTTTCTCTCTTCGCGGGGAGAGATCGATGACCGAGTTCAGGGCTACGAGCGGGGGGCGGATGACTACATCATCAAGCCCTTTGAACCCCTGGAACTGGTGGCCAAAATCGAGGCCCAGATTGAACGCTCCCGCCGCACCCAATCGGAAATTCTGCGGCTGATCCAACAGCAGTCCCAGCCAAAACCGGAAGCGGCCCCCCGACCCACTCCACCCGAATTGCCCCTGACCCCTGCTGAGGAGCGGGTCTTTCGGGAAGTCATTCGCGGCTTCACCAACAAGCAAATCGGCGAGAAGCTGTTCATCAGCCCGCGCACCGTGCAAACTCACCTGACCAACATTCTCAGCAAGCTTTCTTTGGAAAATCGCTCGCAACTGGTGCGTTTTGCCTACGAACGGGGCTACACCGCCGAAGAGGAGCCGGGCCAGAAGGGATCCCTTTCAGGCCAGGTGTAGCCTCAAAACAGCACGTGGCGCTTTTCGCACCCGGCAGGGGATCCGCTCCTTGCCCAAGCGGACAAATGCCTCGTAGCGATGGCAGCCGGAGAACCCGTAGTACTCCCCTTCCACTTCCAAAACCTCAATGGGCTCCTGTAGGCCGACTGCTTCAATGGAAGCCATCAGCGCCTGCACCTTATCCGGATCCGTTTGCCGCGGCAAAGGGCGGCGAATTTGGGCAAGGGGAATCTCGCGAATCTGCGCCATGTTGAACTTTCTCCCTAAGCAAGCTACTTAATCATACTCGTTATGACTTTGCTCTATCAAGACTGGCAGAGGGGATGGATTCTCAGGCCAGAGCATGGCAGGATAACACCATTCCTCACTGCTCTATCGCTCAGAAGTTAACCCAGCCATGTGGCAACTCCTCAAAGCCTTATGGGGAAAGATCGCCGGCCAAGCCCCCCCTGCACCCCCCGCTGCCGCGCCACGACCACCCCTTGACAAGAGGCTGGTTCAGCAGCCCTCTCCCCGGAATGTCCCTGCTGCAGAGGCCGCCCGCAAAGAAGAAGCCCCTGAGCCCACACCAGAACATCCCGCCCCAAAAGTTGCAGTAGCTCAACGGGGTGAGGAACCTGTGGTGTTGCTCCCTTCTCAGGAGAAATCCCCAGACTCTGTGGCAGTAGAATCCCCCATCGGCCCGGCTCAACCCACCTCTACAGCCAAAAGCATCAGCAGCTTCTGGGCCATGACCGACACTGGATCCCGGATTTCCTGCATTGCTGCCACCACCGACAGTGGCCGTGCGGTCAGCTCCATTGCGACTGCTAGGCTCCGCCAACCGGAATAGCGACCGGGATCCCTCTGGCTCCAGAAAAAAACTTCAGGGCAAGTTAGGAATAACTCCCATCCATTTCCACCCGCTACTGCAGGGATCCCCAGGGGGCATTGGGCCGATAATGGACAGGTAGCGTTGGGGGTTCCAAGCATGCTGGAGATGATCTTTAACGGGGCCAACTGGTTTGCTCTGCCCTTTTGGGCCTTGATGATTCTGCTGCCGGGTTGGAAGGTAACCCGCAAAGTGATGGAATCGCTTTTGCCCATCGCTCTTCTGGCGGCGGTTTATTTGTATCTTTTGGTCACCGGGTTTAATGCCGATGTTCTCAAGGAATTTTCCAACCCTCAACTGTCTCTGACCAGCCTAACCGACCTATTCAGTCAACCCGCCGTTATGGCGACGGGATGGGTCCACTACATCGTCATGGATTTGTTTGTGGGCCGCTGGATCTTTTTGGAAGGGTGGGATAAGCGAGTATGGACAACCCATTCTCTGATTTTGTGCTTGTTTGCCGGGCCTGTGGGTCTGCTCTCCCATTTGCTTACGGTGGCGATTGTACAAGCAACTCGCCAGAACCGGCCCAGTGTTGCTCAACCTGAAAAAGGCTCAGAAGTGCCGCAAGAATCCATCTAGCCCCTGCTTGGCTTTATGGCTCTTTCCGATGCACAGGGTGCAAAATGAGCAGCGTGGGATCATCCTCGACCTCAACGTTGCTGCCACGCAGCTCCCCAGCGCTACGTACTCGCCAGCACACAGGGTGGTTCCCGAGTGCCTTTAGGTGCCGTTGTAAACAACAACCACAAAACCCACTGAGGTCGGATCCAACCGTCAGGCTGTCGGGTTTAGGGCCTACAGCCCGTTTACGCGAACAATGCGCCCTGTGCTGCTGTGGGCGAGAGCGGCTGACTACCCTGGCACTGCAGGCAGCGTAGCACAAAGCCGCTTTAAAGGGCGGGGCTTCAAACCCAGTTTTTCGGTAACCGAATTCTTGTATTCTGAAACCCTGACATACTCCCCGCCCTACTGGCTTGCTTCCGCGCAGCGATGGGACGGGGCCTTAAGCTCAGTCTTCGGGTAAACAGGAGTGCAAACCTCTCATGACTGCTACCTTTGTTCACACACCCTTGGCGCAAACTGTTCTGCCTCGCCCTTCCCGAACTCGGGATCTCCTGCTGATTTTGGGGGGAAGTTTGTTCGTAGCTGCCCTGGCTCAGGTGCGGATCCCTCTGCCCTTCACGCCGGTACCGATTACCGGACAAACCTTTGGAGTAATGCTGGTGGGGGCAGGCTTTGGGGCACGGCTGGGCTTTCTCACGTTGCTGGTGTACCTGCTGGAAGGGATCCTGGGATTGCCCTTCTTCAGCGGTGGCAGATCCGGGCTTGGCCACTTGGCCGGGGCGACGGGGGGCTACCTGTTGGCTTTTCCCCTGGCTGCAGGGCTGATGGGCTGGTTGGTGGAGCGCTGGGGCGTGGATCGCAACCCCTGGAAGATGGCGCTGGCGATGTTATCCTGCTCAGCTCTGATTTTTTTGCTGGGAGCCACTTGGCTGGGGGTGTGGCTGAACCAGAATGTTGAGCCCACCTCGATCTTGGCCGTCCTCAACAAAGGGGTCTTCCCTTTTATCCCAGGAGACTTGGTGAAGTGCGGACTGGCGGCAGTGCTGCTGCCCACCATCTGGCGCCGGGTGGGTCGGGAAAGGCCACCGGCAGACTCCTAGCCCACTGGGCAAGAGCAGCAACTCTAAAGACCGCTCCGGCAAAGCAGAAGGGGCCTGGGATTAGCCTCGGGTCGGAAAATCTAAAAAAAAGATAACAGCTCCGAGGATTTGGCCTTTTTTCTGAGATTCTAAAAACTGTGCTCAATGCGATGTTCAATACGGCCTATTCATGGAGCTTTTCTTTATATTGCTCTAGAGTTTTATAAGTCGCTGACTGGTCGCGGCAGAGCCCCCTTGTGGGGCTTTTTATTTTCTATCTGCCGACCGGAAAAAGTTGAACTCAACCTACTATGGTCATTCCAAGCTATAATTTGATCTCTATAGACTCCCTAAATAGACGGGAACCCCGTCAGGCAACAGACGCGCCGGATCCCAGAAACATCCTGGTGGGTAGTCATTCAGCCCTTGACGGGCACCTTCTTTTCCAGCCACTGAGCCACTTGATCTGCCAGGTCAACTCCTTCCAACTGACAGAGTTCTCGCAGCATTGTTGGGCTGGTCACGTTCACTTCGGTTAGTCGTTCCCCGATAACATCAATCCCGACAAAATACAGCTTCTCCTGCCTGAGCACCGGTGCCAAAGCCCCGCAGAGAGCCCGTTCTTTTTCGGTAATCTTGGTTTTTTCCACTCGACCGCCGGCAGCAACATTGCCCCGAAAATCGCCCTCTCCAGGGATCCGATTGACGGCGCCCAAAGGTTCTCCTTCCAGCAACAAAATGCGTTTATCTCCTGCCGCCGCCTGTGGCAAATACTCTTGCACCATCACGGGCAGCCGACCAAATTGGGTGCTCATTTCAATCAACGAGTTGAGGTTTGGATCCCCGGCATTGACCCTCAGGATCCCTTCCCCACCTTTGCCACCCAAGGGCTTGAGCACCGCCTGTCCTTCCTGTTCAACAAACTGACGCAGCAGACGCTTGTTGCTGCTGACGCGGGTGCGCGGGATCCACTCTTGGAATTGCAGGGCATAGAGCTTTTCGTTGGCCGAGCGGATCCCGGCAGGATGATTGAGCACCAGTGTGCGGCTGGGAGAGAGACGATCCAAAAGGTAAGTGGCATAGAGATAGGCCGCATCTACCGGCGGATCCTTGCGCATCCACACCGCCTGCATTTGGCTCAGGGGCAGCAGTTTTTGGTCTTTGACCTCATACCAGGGATCCGCTTGCAGATCCAACCGGATTTCCTCAAGGGATCCCCAAGTTTCCCCTTGATCCCAGTAGAGATCCGCCAGGCCCAGGCAGAAAATGCGGTGCCCCCGTTTCTGCAGGGCTTCCATTAGGGCAACGCTGGTATCGTGGCTCACCTGCAACTGGGGCAACGGGTCAACAATGAAAGCTACCTGCATGGGAGGTGCGGTTCACTCACGAAAGGCTGCCCCGAGTATGCAACAAATCGGAGCCGATGGCTCTCCCCCGGTAGGCTGTTTCCACAAGAGAAGGCCCCCTCTGGAAAGCTCGATGCAGGGTTGTCTTTTTAACATCCTCTTAACCTCGGCAGGCGGCGCAAACGTTAGCTTGATAGGTGGGATCCCTGTTGGCCCCCAGTTTACGGCTGGGTTGGCCGGGTTTCTGGCCTAACTGTGAGGAATGCTCCATCCGTGAGTGCTCCCCCTTCTCAACCCTCGAATCCGGTTCGCATTGAAACCACGCGGGACTTGCTGGAAGCCTTGCGTGAGGGGCGCTCCCTGGTGGGTGCCAACCTGGAGAATGCCTATCTCTCGCGGGGCCTGTTCGACCGCATTCAGATGCCCAAATCCAATTTGACGCGGGCTAACCTGCGCTCGATCAGCCTGCAGCAAGCCGACCTACGTCTGTGCAACTTTCGCCGCGCTGAGCTAGAGCGGGCCAATTTTACCGCCTCAGATCTACGGGGATCCAGCTTTAGCCAGGCTCTGGGGGACTACAGCAACTTTACCGCCGCCAAACTGGACAAAAGCAGCTTTCAGGGGGGCCGTTTCAGCCATGCCATCTTTCGCGAAGCCAGCTTGGTGGCTGCCAACCTAGTGGAGGGGAACTTCTTTGCCGCCGACTTCCGCCAGGCTAACCTATCTCGCTGCAACCTCTCCCAGGCCGCCTTGGTGAGTTGCCAGCTTCAGTTTGCCAACCTGGAACAGGCCATTTTGGTGGGGGCCAACCTACAGGATGCTCAGATTGAAGATACGCTCTTCAGTGGAGCCGATTTTACCGATGCCAAACTCTCCGACGAAATGCGCAAGCTCTTGATTGAGCGGGCCAGCGGCACCAACGAGCTTACCCAACGGGATACCCTCAACACCTTGCTGGCGGGTTTGCAGCCCAAGTCGCGTAAGCTTTTTGGCTTGCTGTGAGGTTGGAGCTGTCAGACACAACTGGGCTGAGGAGAAAGCTCAAAACCGGCTGAGGTCGATCCCAGCTTCCCGGGCCATGGCTCCTATCCCTTTGGCCTTGAGGGTCTTCAGGGCCTTGGTGGAAAGGCGCAGACGAACAAACCGCTTACCCTCTTCCCACCAGATGCGCTTCCACTGCAAATTGACTTCCTGCAGACGCTTGGTGCGCCGGTGGGAGTGGGAGATGGCAAAAGCGTTGTTGCGTTTCTTGTTGGTTAGTTGGCAGCGACGCGCCATGGGATCAAAGCAAACTCAGCCTAGCTATCGTAAGGCATCTTTTTGTTGGGCAGCAAGCTGAAGTTGACTTTGCAACTGGGCTAGCTCTGCCTTCAGTCGGTCAAAGGTTTGTTGGCAGTGGTTAACGCTTTTTAGGGGCAGCTCTTCATTTTTGGCAATGCAGGTCACCTGTACAGAGCCGTCGGCAGCCTGACGGGTGCGATCCACAAACACTTCCACCGTCACCAGTTTGGTGTGGGGATTTTTTCCGGGAGGCTCGCCGGCCACCCAATAATCAAGGCTGTTGTGGAGGATATTGAGTTGGCAGCGCTCCAAAACAGCGCGGATCGACTCGCTGAGCTGCTCGGCTGAGCCCACAAGCTGGGTAACGCAGGAGTATCGAGCCATAGGACAAGCAAGTCACCACGGTTATCCTACCATCAAGTTTTCGGCTCCTGCAGCCAAAGGCGAACCGGCAGAATTGCGCTCAAGAGTACTCTACACCGGCTCGGTTAGCCCTGCTGCGAGGAGGTGAATTACGTTAGAACATGAACAACTCCCAGGAGAGTTGCCATGTTTAGGGTCTCCTGTTTGGCTCATTCTCTCTTGCTACTGGGATCCCTGGGCCTGGGTTGGATAGGCGTGTCTTTTGCCCACGCGCAGCCCTTTCAGGCGGGCGACCTGGATGGGGATGGCCGTTTGACGGTGCAGGATCTCAACCTGTTGGGGGCCTACTTGCGGGGAGAACGGGGATTGACCGACGACCAGATCCGAGCTGCCGATGTCGACCAGGATGGACGGATCACAGAAGCCGACTGGCAAGTGTTGCAGCAGCGCATTCAGGCAGCAACGGATGTGCCCACAGGACAGGTGCAGTTGGATTCCGCCTATTCGGGACAGGTGGTGGATCGGCTGACAGGGCAGCCCTTGGCCGGGGCGGAGGTGGCCATTCCGGGGGCGGGTATTTCGGTGCGCACCGATGCCCAGGGTCGGTTTCGCCTGCCAGGGCCGCTGCCGGCAGAAGAAATTTTGGTGGCGCGGCTGGAAAATTACTTGCCCTATTCCCAAAGTACAGGCAACGGTCAAGCCAGCGGGGATCGGCCTTGGCAACTGCAGTTGGAGCGCTGGGATCCCAACACAACTTTGGTACTGGAGGCGAATGTCATCCGCCTGGGGGATAACCAGTACTCACCGGAATCGGCTGCCGCCGGGCAATTTTTGGGCCCTGCCCAAGGGGTGGAGATGACCCGCTCTTTCACTTTGCAACGCCTGCCTTCGCGCCCACCGGTTTTGCGGATTGGATCCCTGATTGGGTTGGATACAGCTGCCGCCTATCGGGCCGGTCAATCCCGGATCCCCAGTGCCAACATGTCTCCCATGCAGGTCATCCTGAACGGAGTGGAAGTCGAACAGATTCACCTGGGGGGAGATAACCTACAGATTCCCCTGCCGCTGCAACCTCTGCGCCTGGGCCTGAACACTGTTACCCTGCGCACTGGCAAAACCCTGATTCAGCCCCCCCTGGTCACCCGTGGTCCCCAAGTGCCGATCAGCATTCCCCTTTTCGGGGGATCCCTGCACATCTCGGTGCCGCTGGGAGGTGATACAGTCATCCGGCACGGTGGAGCCTGGGTGGATCATGACGATGTGCAGTTGGCCAATGTAACCATCGAGATCCCCAACTGAGCTTGCTCCGTCGGAGGTTCCTGCCCCTCAAAGCTGAGCACGGAGCCCGTCGGCTAAGAGGAACAAGTTTAAGCCCGCTTTCGATAACCGATCCGTTTGATACCAAGGGGAATGGGTGTGTCCAACGATTGGAAGCTCCCCCTTCCAACAGCCGGCATACTGCAGTTGCTGAATTGCTCCTCTTCGATGCCTCTGGGAGTTCTGGGCATCTCGATCTTCGAGAGGGATCCCTGAGGTGGCCCATGTGAGTGAGGTGAAATCCTGGCAACCGAGCAGATCGATAACCCAAACTGAGGAGAGCTGACTATGAGTATGAGTATGAATAGGGCTTCTGCCTTCCCCTTAACCTGGCTGTGGACGGGATCCCTGGCCCTGGGGGTGACGGCCCTGGTGACCCGCCAAGTGATCTGGGGGCTCTTACCTTTGGCAGCAGCCTACCCTGCCATCCGCCGCCGCGAAGAACAGCTTGGCCAAGTTCTGGAACAGACCTGGACACAGCAGCAACAGACAGCAACCCAACTGGAGACCCTGCAAGCGCGTTTCGAGGTGCTGGACGCTCGGCTCACTGCTGAACCGTCCCTTCTGCAGCAGACCTTGGCTTCCCCGGCTGAAGCCATTCAAGAGCTCGAGCAGAAAGTAAAGGTTTTGGAGCCCATCTGGGTACAGCAGCAGCAGACGGCGGCCCAACTGGAAACATTACAAGGGCGGATCGACGCCCTCGAAGCTCGGCCCACGTCTCATCTGTCCGTGCGGCAACAGCTGGCCCCCATCACCCAGGCCATCCAGCAAATCCAGCAGCGGTTAAAAGCCGTGGAGCTGCGGTTGAATGCTCTGCCGGTATCCCAGCCCCAAGTGACTTTGGAGCAACTGGAGTTGGTGCAGGCGCAACTCCAACACCTGCAGCAGCTGGTGGCATCCCAGCCGAACCCTGCTTTTCCCCGCAAAGCCCTGGGGGTGTTCATCGACGCGGCCAATCTCCACGCCAGCGCCCAGCAGTGGGGATCCCATCTCGACTATCCCAGTCTGCTCAGCTGGCTGGCCCAGGGCAGATCCGAAATGGAAGTGCATGTCTACAGTGGGGTGGATCCCCGCAACCTAGCTCAGCATCGCTTTCTGCAGGAGTTGAGAAAACAGGGCTATCGGGTGGTCACCAAGCCGGTGGTGATCCACGCCGACGGCAGCCGCAAAGCCAACCTGGATGGGAAGCTGATTGTGGATATGATGGCGATGTGCTCCCGCTACGAGACGATGCTGCTGCTGAGCGGGGATGGAGATTTTGTGCCGGCCCTCGAGCATATCCGCCGCCAAGGCTGCCGGCTGGAGGTAGCCGCCTACAGGCCGGACACGAACTCGGAGTTAATTCGGATAGCCGACCAGTTCGTGGATTTGTGCGCTTGGCAGGGGACAGGAACGCTGGTGCCGCTGCCTGCAAAACAGACTCCGGCCACCGGCTAAACCTTGCCATCTCAGCACAGTTACTCAGCACAGTTACATCGATCCCTGACTCCCCTCTCCCAAGGCAGGGAGAGGGGCTGGGGGTGAGGGTAGGCGGCACAGCGTCTTAACCTTGTTTAAAGTGATCAGAAGTGCTCATCCCATTTTCTGATTTGCAGTCTCAACGCCTGAGACTCGCTTGGATCAACCTTGCCCCAGCAGTCAACTTAACCCCAATTGGAGAGTCCAGATGTCAACGCAACTTACACAGCGGTTTGTGCAGGCAATGCACTATGCCCATCGCTGGCATGCTTCTCAGACCCGCAAGGGAACCGGGATCCCTTACCTCAGCCATCTGTTGGCCGTAGCAGCCATCGCCCTGGAGCATGGGGCGGATGAAGATGAAGCGATTGCCGCTCTGCTCCACGACAGCCTAGAGGACGGCCCCCACAACACAGGCGAGCCCCGGGCCCAGATTGAGCAACAGATCCGGGAGCACTTTGGAGAACGGGTGCTGCAGATCATCCTGGGATGTACGGATACCGAAAGCGATGGCTCCCGAGGCGAGCCCAAAGAAAACTGGAAAGAGCGCAAAACCGCCTACCTGAAGCACCTGGAAACGGCAAATGCCTCGGTTTTGTTGGTGGCCGCCTCTGACAAGCTGCACAACGCCCGCTGCATCTTGCGGGATTTTCGCCAACTGGGGGATGAACTCTGGCAGCGGTTTTCCGCCGGAAAAGAGGGATCCCTGTGGTATTATCGATCGTTGGCAGAGATTCTGAGGCGACGGCTGCCCGGCAATCTATCGGCGGAGCTTCAAGAGCTGGTGGCTGAGTTGCAATGCCAAGCTGGAGCGGTAATGCCTTGACAGAGACAAGCAGGGCTGAAGAAAATGCTGAGGGCAGCCCTATTCATCACACTTTTTGGGTCACGCACCTATGGTTCTCACTGTTGGCACCCCTGCTCCTGGGTTCAACACCACTGACACCCAAGGCAACCAGGTTTCGCTGGCTGATTTTGCCGGCAAAACCGTTGTCCTCTATTTTTACCCCAAAGACGACACCCCTGGCTGTACCAAAGAAGCCTGTGGATTCCGCGACGCCTACGCCGACTACCAAAGCAAGGACGTGGTGGTGCTGGGGGTGAGCATGGACGACCAAGCTTCTCACCAAAAGTTCACCGAAAAGTACAACTTGCCTTTCCCCCTACTGGTGGATAGCAGTGGGGTGATTACCCGCGCCTACGATGTGGATGGGGGCGGCTATGCCAAGCGGGTGACCTACGTCATTGATGGCGAGGGCAAAATTGCCAAAGTCTACCAGAACATCAATACCGAAACCCATGCCCGCGATATTTTGGCGGATTTGGGTTTGTAGAAACGCTGCCTCTTTTCAGTACTCCTCGCTAGATCCCGGCCTTTGCGCATGAACGACGACATTCCGGTCGCCCGTCGCCAGTCCACTCCGGCGAAAAAAGCGCAAAGTTCGGTGCCTGCCCTGAGGTCCCGTCTAGTCTTGGGCCTGGTGCTGGTTGGGCTAGTGCTCCTGGCGGGTTGGGGGATAGAGAAGTTACCGGGATCCCAGCAGGCGGCGGATCCCCAAGTTCTGGAGGAAGCCGGTCAGCCCTCTCTGCCGCAGCCAACTGTGCAGAATGGGCGACCTTCTCTGTTGGGGCACTATGCCTATTCCGAAGCCCCTGCAGACAGCTTGCGGGTGGTGGGCAGCTACCGTGGTCGAGAGGTGCGCCTGCGCCAGGCGGCTGCCGAAAGTTACCTTCGCATGAGCGAAGCAGCTCAAGCTGCCGGGATCCGCCTTGTCCCTATTTCCGGGTTTCGCTCCATTGCGGATCAGGAATTCTTGTTTTTTCAATTGGCTCAATCCCGAGCCTTGCGACCCGAGGAACGAGCTGCTGTCAGTGCTCCCCCTGGCTATAGCGAGCACCACACTGGCTATGCCATCGACCTTGGGGATGCCGGGTTTCCGCAGTGGGATACTCAAGAAGCCTTTGAGACCACCCCGGCCTTCCAGTGGCTGCAGAGCAACGCGGCCCGCTTTGGCTTTGAGCTGTCTTTCCCCAGAAACAACCCTCAGGGGGTAAGCTACGAGCCCTGGCACTGGCGCTTTGTGGGCGACCGCCATAGCCTAGAGACCTTTTACAAGCGCTAGCCAACTCCCTTCTTCTGAGGGGAGGGGGGCTGGGGGTGAGGGCCCAAAGAGCGGATGACGCGATTCGAACGCGCGACCGTCTCGTTGGCAACGAGAAGCTCTACCACTGAGCTACATCCGCGTCGGGAAATTTATGATGGCAAGTTTTGCGGTGGTTTGTCAAGTCAGGGATCCCTGGCGCATTTTGTTCCAGAATGAGAGAAGTTCATCTTTCTTTGCAGTTGCGCAAAGTCTGGGCGGGATCCCGGGCAGCGCCTGTTTGAGGGTATTGCTATGCGGGTAGCCATTATTGGGGCCGGATTGGCCGGGTTGGTGACGGCAGTCGATTTGGTTGAAGCAGGACACGAGGTGCAGCTCTACGAGGCGCGGCCTTTTGTCGGCGGCAAGGTGGGATCCTGGCAGGATGCCGATGGCAACCACATCGAGATGGGGCTGCACGTTTTTTTCTGCAACTACAGCAATTTGTTTGCCCTGATGAAAAAGGTGGGGGCCTACGAGAACCTGCTGCCCAAGCAACACACCCACACCTTTGTCAACCGAGGTGGGCAAACGGCCAGTCTGGATTTTCGCTTTCCCCTGGGGGCGCCTTTCAACGGCCTCAAAGCTTTTTTCACCACCGAGCAGCTCTCTTGGGCGGACAAGCTGCGCAACGCCTTGGCGCTGGGCACCAGCCCTTTGATTCGCGGCTTGCTGGACTATGAAGGGGCAATGCGGCAAATTCGCGCCTTGGATCGGATGAGCTTTGCCGATTGGTTTCGGCGGCATGGGGGATCCGAAGGTAGCCTGAAGCGGATGTGGAACCCGATTGCCTATGCCTTGGGCTTTATCGATACAGAACAGATTTCTGCCCGCTGCATGCTGACGATCTTTCAGATGTTTGCCAGCAAAACAGAGGCTTCCAAGCTCAATCTCCTCAAGGGATCCCCGGACACCTATCTCACTCAGCCTATCGTCCGCTACATCCAAGCCCGTGGGGGCCAGATCCACACCCGCAGAGGGGTCAGCCGCATTGAAGTGAACGACTCTCCTCCCTACGCGGTGACCGGCTTGCTCTTGGCCAATGGAGAGCGGGTGGAGGCAGATGTGTATGTGTGTGCAACGGCAGTGGAAGGGGCCAAGCGGCTGATCCCGGAAGTGTGGCGGCAGTGGCCACAATTCGACAACCTCTACAAGCTGGAATCCGTACCGGTGGCAACAGTGCAATTGCGCTTCGATGGCTGGGTGACGGAGCTGGCCCCCCAAGGCCAGGCCAAGCGAGCCAGCGAACACCCAGAGGCTCTGGGTATCGACAATCTCCTCTACACCGCCGATGCCGATTTTTCCTGTTTTGCCGATCTGGCCCTCACCAGCCCCGCCGACTACTACAAGCCGGGCCAGGGATCCCTGCTACAATGCGTGCTCACGCCGGGGGATCCCTTCATTTCCATGCCCAACGAGCAAATTGCCCAGCACGTGTTGCACCAAGTCCACGAGCTGTTTCCTTCATCCCGGCAACTGAACATGACCTGGTACAGCGTGGTGAAACTGGCCCACTCCCTCTATCGAGAAGCGCCGGGCATGGATCCCTATCGCCCGCAGCAAAAGACCCCAATACCCAACTTCTTTTTTGCCGGCAGCTACACCGCCCAAGACTACATCGACAGCATGGAAGGGGCCACCCTCTCCGGCCACCTGGCTGCTCAGGCCATTCTGGCTGCCCACAGGGATCCCTGATAGGAGCATGACTCTAGTCAATAATAAGCTCAACTATACTGAAAATAATGTATAATATGTTCAGTACGGATTACTACCAGTTGATCTTTCTGTTTACTTTCGAGTCTGCCAACATGGTAGCCAAAGCAAAGCAGAAAATTGGTAGTAAGACGACACGGAAACTGCGCTTTGGGTATTCTACTCAAAGCTTTGCGGGATACCGCCATTCTGGTTGGAAACAAACAGAATGCTATCGCTGCATAGTTGAACAGTGATGTTCAGCAGTGTTCAGCGTAAATGTATCAGGACTTAAAACCGGCTTAAAACCGTCGTGAAGCCGCTTGCCAACTCCAAACTGCTGTCTCCTTTTATGGAAGAAGGGGACTTTTGCTGTGGGAAAAGAGCTGGAAGTGAGCGCAACATAGCAATGGGGAGCTGGAACAGGCTCCGCTCGCAGCTCTGGAAACCCGCAGTTTATGGCTCGACTGGAAGATCTCACCCCTGGCGCCAAGGTCAAAGGGATCCTGCCCAATCAAACCGTTGCCATCGTGAGTGTGAGGTGGTACGGCAGCAGCACCATCGAGGCCATCTACAAAGACACTCAGGGGCGTCTCCATTCAGAGCTTCTGTTTCGGGATAAAGAGCCAACCCTAGAGGTGGTAGCCGAGGGATCCCTTGGCAACTTCGAGGGAGACGGCGCCTTATTTCGCCTAGCTTCAGAGGCCTATCGGATTCGGCTGGCGCACCTGTTTGATCCCTTGCTGGCCGTTCACACCTCTCTGGTAGAACCCCTGCCCCACCAGATCAGCGCCGTCTATGGGGAAATGCTCACGCGGCAGCCGCTGCGGTTTTTGCTGGCCGATGACCCAGGTGCCGGCAAAACCATCATGGCAGGGCTTTTGGTTAGAGAGCTATTGATTCGAGGTGACTTGCACCGCTGTCTCATCGTTTGCCCGGGGAGTCTAACGCTGCAGTGGCAAGATGAGATGGTGCAAAAGTTTCATTTGCCCTTTGAGATCTTGACCAACGATCGCATTCAAGCCGCCCGAACTGGCAACCCTTTCCTGGAGATACCTCTTCTCATTGCCCGCCTCGATAAGCTCAGCCGAGATGAGGCCCTGCAGGAGAAACTGAGGCAAACTGATTGGGATCTGGTTATTGTTGATGAGGCCCACAAACTCTCCGCATCCTTCTTTGGGGGAGAAATCAAAGAAACCAAGCGTTACAAGCTGGGCAAGTTGCTCTCGCAGCTAACACGCCACTTTTTACTGATGACAGCCACTCCCCACAACGGTAGAGAAGAAGACTTTCAGCTTTTTTTGGCTTTGCTGGATGGGGATCGCTTTGAGGGGAGATTCCGAGATGGAGTTCATACCTGTGATGCCTCGGATTTGATGCGGCGGCTGGTGAAAGAAGACCTGCTCAAGTTCGATGGCAAGCCTCTCTTTCCCGAACGGCGAGCTTACACCGTCCAGTACGTCTTGTCTGACCTGGAAGCCAGGCTCTATAAGGAAGTGACCGATTACGTGCGCGAAGAGTTTAACCGCGCGGAAGCTTTAGAGCAAGGTAGCCGCAAAAGGACGGTCGGTTTTGCTTTAACCATCCTGCAACGTCGGCTAGCCTCTTCTCCAGAAGCGATCTACCAATCCTTGCTGCGAAGACGAGAGAGACTGCAGCGGAAGCTAAAGGAAGAACAATTGCGCAGCCGGGGAGACAACCTTGCTTTTACCACTTCCCTGCTAGACGAAGAAGGCTGGGATGAGGATTTTGAAGACTGCCCTGCTGAAGAGCGGGAACCGCGAGAAGAAGAGCTGGTAGATCAGGCAACTGCCGCCCGCACAATTGTCGAGCTGCAGGCAGAAATTCAGCGGCTGCAGGAGCTGGAAAAATTAGCCTTGCAAGTGAGACGTAGCGGCAAAGACCGCAAGTGGGAGGAGCTATCGAAACTCTTGCAAAATCAAGGGGAGATGTTTGATGCCGGCGGACATCGGCGCAAGTTGGTTATCTTCACCGAACATCGAGATACCCTCAACTATCTGGCTGACCGAGTGGGGAACTTGCTGGGCCAACCGGAAGCGGTGATCACCATTCACGGCAGCATGGGTCGAGAAGAGCGCAAAAAAGCCGAGGAAGCCTTTAAACAGGATCCCGCCGTTCAAGTACTCATTGCTACCGATGCTGCGGGAGAAGGGATCAACCTTCAACGGGCCCACCTGATGGTGAACTACGACCTGCCTTGGAACCCCAACCGCCTGGAGCAGCGCTTTGGGAGAATTCACCGCATTGGTCAAACCGAGGTCTGCCACCTGTGGAACCTAGTGGCCGAGGAAACGCGGGAAGGAGATGTCTACTTGGCTTTGCTGAAAAAAATAGAAATCGAGCAAAGGGCCTTGGGGGGCAAGGTCTTCGATGTCCTGGGCAAAGCGATTGCCGGTCAAGAACTGCGAGAGCTGCTGATCGAGGCCATTCGCTACGGGGATCGTCCAGAGGTCAAGGCCCGACTCAATCAAGTGATTGCAGATCGCCTAGACCACGAGCGGCTCAGGGAACTCCTGGCAGAACGCGCCCTGGCCCACGACTCGATGGATACGACCAAAGTGCAGCAAATCCGGGCGGAAATGGAGCGAGCCGAGGCCCGCAAGCTCCAGCCTCATTTCATTGCCTCCTTCTTCCTAGAAGCTTTTCAACGCTTGGGTGGCACCATTCGAGAGCGGGAACCCAAACGCTATGAAATTACCCATGTGCCGGCAGCAATTCGCAATCGCGACCGCCAGATTGGGTTGGGCGCACCCATCTTAAAAAAATACGAGCGGATTACCTTTAACAAAAACCTCATCAGCGTCCCCAACAAGCCCCCGGCAGAGTTCATCTGCCCAGGCCATCCCCTGCTGGATGCCACTCTGGACTTGGTTTTGGAGCAACACCGAGATTTGCTCAGACAGGGATCCATCCTCGTCGATGAAAACGATCCCGGCGAAACACCACGGATACTGGTGTACCTAGAGCATGCCCTTCAGGATGGGCGCCTAGACCGAAATGGCCAGCGACGGGTTATCTCCCGACGGATGCAATATGTGGAGATCTTTCTCCCCGCTCCCCAAGGGCTAGGAGGAGGAGAGAGCGTCAGGGTAAGAAGCGCCGGCTATGCTCCCTACTTGGACTACCGGCCCCTAACTCCCGCAGAGCGCGACCTTGTGAAAGCGAAAGCTGGATCCCACATCCCCCAGCTCTCGGCTTCAGAGGTAGAAAGCCAAGCCATCGCTTACGCCATTGAGCGTTTAGTTCCCCAGCATTTCCAGGAAATCAAAGCTCAGCGGGAAGAATTGATCAACAAGACGGAGCTGGCTGTTAAAGATCGCCTCACCCGAGAAATTAACTACTGGGATCATCAAGCTGCACAGTTGCGGCTGCAAGAGCAAGCCGGCAGGCCCAACGCCAAGCTCAACTCTGCCAAGGCTCAGCAGCGGGCGGATGAGTTGGCGGATCGCCTTCAGAAGCGCCTATCGGAGTTGGAGCAGGAGCGCCAGCTATCCTCCTTGCCGCCGGTGGTAACCGGGAAAGCCTTGGTGATCCCCATCGGACTGCTGCAGCGGCTACAGGGCAAGCGAGGGTCAACCCCTACCACCTTTGCCCGCGAAACCCGGCGAGTAGAACAAGCAGCAATGGCTGCCGTTATGGCCATAGAGCGGGCGTTGGGCTACGAACCTCGTGATGTCAGCGCTGAAAACCTGGGCTATGATATCGAATCCGCTGGAAGGGAAGGCCTTCGCTTCATTGAAGTCAAAGGCAGAGTTGAGGGAGCAAAGACGGTAACCGTTACCAAAAATGAAATCTTGACAGCTCTCAACAAACCCGACCATTTCATCCTGGCTTTGGTAGAAGTGCCAGCCGATCCCGCCTTTCCAGAAGGGGATGCCTTCAGGGTAAAGACCCCTGCAGGCACCTACACCGTGCCGGGCGAAGGCTGCCAGGTGCGGTATGTGCGGCGGCCTTTTCAACGGGAGCCGGATTTTGGGGCCAGTAGCGTCAACTATGATTGGAAAGAATTGTGGAATCGAGGAAGGGATCCCAAATAGATACTAACTTTCATTGGTAGGATGAATTCATGCTACTGGAATTGCGGCAAATCCATGTTCCAGCAGGTCAGAGAGTTGTCTTGCAGGGCATCTCTTGGCAAGAGTTTGAAACCATACTGAGCGAATTGGGAAACCAGCGAGGGTCTCGGTTGGCTTACGATCATGGCTTGCTGGAGATCATGATGCCGCTTCTAGAGCATGAGGATGATAAAGAGATCATTGGTGATTTAATTAAAGCGCTGTTGGAAGAGCTGGATATTGAGTTCCGCAGTTTAGGTTCGGTGACCTTAAGAAAGCCTACAACTTATGGCCTGGAGCCTAACCAGTGCTTTTATATTCAGAATGAGCTAGCAATTCGCGGCAAGAAACGAATAGATCTCATGATCGATCCACTACCCGATCTTGCAATTGAAGTTGATATCACATCCCGAACCCATCTTGATCTTTACGCAGCACTTCAGGTACCGGAGCTATGGCGATTTGATCAAGGCATTCTTCAAGTTAATGTACTCCGATTTGGCAATTACCAAGAAGTTGATGAAAGCCCAACTTTCCCAGGCTTAAACCTAAAGCAAGTTATCCCTCATTACCTACAGGAGAGCAAAGTCTTAGGTAGAAACAAAGCAATTCAAGCATTCCGCCGATGGGTACAAGGACAAATCCAGTCGTCGTCCAGAAAAAGTAGCAACTCAATCGGCACCCAACATGGCTTGTCCCAAATCAAGATGCCTCAGTTGCTCTTGAACAGACTGGGGCCATCTCTTCGTTGAGCCCGCCTTCCCCTCAGACTAAACTCTAAACTGCAGCCTGTTTAACCCGACCGATCCTTGTCTAATGAGCCGCCGCAAGAAGCTGATTGAAGTTGCCCTGCCCCTCGAAGCCATCAATCTGGAATCGGCTCGCGAGAAATCCATCCGCCATGGTCACCCCAGCACCCTACATCTCTGGTGGGCGCGGCGACCCCTAGCAGCCTGTCGGGCAGTGCTCTGGGCTTCCCTGGTCGATGACCCTTCCAGTTGGCCGGACAAGTTCCCCACCGAGGCCGACCAAGAGCGAGAGCGGCAGCGGCTGTTCAACATCCTGGGCCGCATAGAGATCGAACAGGGGAAGCGGGTCGTGCGGGGTCTGGTGTCCTGGGATGACGTGAACGATCCAAACTCCGGCGTGCTGGAGGCAGCGCAGCGAGAGATTGCCCGATGTCTGGCCTGGGATCGAGGAGAAGAGCCCCCTACGGATCCGGCAGCAGTTAGAGAATACATCGCCAAGTACGCGCCGCCCGTTTACGATCCCTTTGCCGGTGGCGGATCCATCCCGTTGGAAGCGCAGCGCTTGGGGTTAGAGGCCCATGCCAGCGATCTCAACCCGGTGGCGGTGCTGATCAACAAGGCATTGATCGAGATTCCACCGAAGTTTAAGGACAAAGCCCCCATCAACCCTGAAGATCGGGCTAAGAAGCATATCTCAGCCTGGCGGGGTGCCCAAGGATTGGCAGCAGATGTCCGGTATTACGGGGCTTGGATGCGGGAACAAGCCTTTGAGCGCATTGGACATCTCTATCCTCCCTGTTCAAACCCCTTAGGCACAGAGGAGTTGACGGTGATTGCCTGGTTGTGGGCGCGGACGGTGACCTGTCCAAATCCAGCCTGCCGCTGTCAGATGCCGTTGGTGCGATCGTTTCAGCTTTCGACGAAGAAGGGGAAAGAGGCTTGGGTAGAGCCGGTGGTGGTGAATGGGGGAGAGAACGCTTCTGCTCCCTCAATCCGGTTTGTGGTCAGGTCAGGTAAGGGCAAAGCGCCGGAGGGAACCGTAGGCCGCAAAGGAGCACGCTGCATTGCCTGCGGAACGCCTGTGCCGCTGGAGTACATCCGCAAAGAAGGTCAGGCCGGACGCATGGGATCCCAGATGATGGCCATAGTGGCAGAGGGGCCAAACGGCAGAGTGTACCTGGATCCCACGGCAGAGCAGGAAGCCATTGCCCATGCCGCCCAACCCACCTGGAAACCGGATACCGAGTTACCCAAGGAAGCATTAGGGTTTCGCGTCCAAAATTACGGCATGACCAAACACGCCGACCTCTTCACCCCCCGGCAACTGGTTGCCCTCACCACCTTCAGTGATTTGGTGGCGGAAGCACGGGAAAAAGCCATTGCCGATGCCATTGCCGCCGGACTCCCCAATGACGATGTGCCCCTCGCTGAGGGGGGAACAGGAGCTAGGGCTTATGGAGAGGCGATTAGCGTTTATTTGGGGATGAATGTAAGCCGATTGGCAAACCGGTCTTCAAGTATATGTTTTTGGGATACCAAAGGGGAAAAAGTACAACAAGTTTTTGCAAGACAAGCAATACCTATGAATTGGGACTTTACAGAAGGCAACCCATTTTCAAACTCATCGGGAAACTTTTTGGGACAACTTGAGTATTTGATCAGAGTTCTTGAAAATTCAGTACCCGATAATGGGAAAGTTGATCAACATGATGCTACCCTTACACACTCAGACGATGCAATCCCAAAAATAATCTCCACCGATCCGCCTTATTGCCTTGCTCCAGATACTCTTATCCAGACTTCAAAGGGCTATGTTCCTATTCAAGACATTCAAATTGGTGATTTGGTCTTAACCCATGAAGGGCGCTTTTCGCCTGTTATCAACACATCAAAACGCTGGTATGAGGGAGAGATTTACCACCTTACCGTTGCAGGGATTAACCATCCTCTAATTATCACTGGAGAACATCCAATCTATGGCATTCAAACGAATCCCTGTGGTTATCAGTTTAGCTATTGCCATCCCGATTGTTCCTACCTCAAGAGCGAAGGACACTGCCGACACCAAGCCTTTGCTAACTATCAACTAGACTGGATACCCGCCTCACAAGCTAAGCCTTGCGATTTAATCTTTCTCCCCACCCTAACCACTGAGAAATTTGATCAATCCATTGCGCTACAAGATTGGTTGCCAGAAGAGAACTACCTTGAACGTGATGGTTTACTACACTACCAAAAAGCCACCTCTAAGTCTCTTAGCCGCAGAGAACAACAAACCGCTACTGTGTGCCTAGATCGGCAATACACTATTCCAGCTCATCTCAAAATCACCCCCAATCTTTGTCGTTTAGTTGGATTCTTTGTTGCCGAAGGCTATGCCAGACTCGAATCCGATGGCGGCACCATTCAGTTCACACTACATTGGGAAGAGCAAAATCTGAAAGCAGACATTATCCAATTGATGCAAACCTGCTTTGGCCTAGCGCCTGGTAAAACCACGGATAATCGCAAAAACAACAACAACTCTTTCCGTCTCAACTTCTATTCCAAACCCATCGCCACCCTATTTCGTAAATGGTTTTACACAGAAGAGGGGCACAAGTGCTTACCGCAATGGGTTTTAGAGCTTCCTGCTGAATTTTTAGAAGAACTGGTCAAAGGCTATTGGTGGGGCGATGGCTATCGCGCGAACAATGGCTACAAAGCCGTTACCGTCTCTCCGGCTTTAGCCGGACAAATTCAACTCATTTTGCAAAAGCTGTGTATTCGCTCCTGCCTTCACACTCGAACCGTTAAGAGTACGATCGTCAACGGCAACCCTGTCATCCCCCGTTATCCCCAACACAACATCACTGTCAATGGACCATCCTTACTGAAACTTGCAGAATATATTGGTGAACCCAAGCATGAATCGCTATCGCTAAAGCGCTTTAGCCAACATGGCTATTGGTGGAACAACGGCTATCTCGCCCCCATTCGCAAAGTTGAGCGTAAACCCTACATCGGTTATGTCTACAATCTCGAAACTGTAGATCATTCCTACACTACAGCGATGGGCTGTGTGCATAACTGCGACAATATTGGTTATGCTGATCTGTCCGACTTTTTCTATGTCTGGTTGCGTCGCTCCTTAGGCAGTGTGTACCCTAATCTTTTCACTACCTTACTGGTTCCGAAGACCCAAGAACTGGTTTCCAATCCCTATCGTTTTGAAGGTAGCAAAAAAAAAGCTAAGGATTTTTTTGAAGAAGGAATTAAGCAAGCCTTCTCACGCATGAGAGCCGTCAGCCATGACTCTTATCCCGTTACCATCTTCTACGCATTCAAACAACAGGAGGAAGACCCCTCACCCCCCGGCCCCCTCTCCCAAAAGGGGCGATGGGGAGAAGAAGATGATGATATCGACGATCTAGTTCCCCTCTCCCGTTCTGGGAGAGGGTTGAGGGGTGAGGGCAGAGCCTCTACGGGTTGGGAAACCATGCTGGAAGGGTTAATGCAATCCGGCTTAACCATCAACGGCACTTGGCCCATGCGAACTGAACTTACAGGAAACTTGAAGAAAAATGTATCTGCCCTTGCCTCTTCCATTGTCTTGGTTTGCCGTCCCCGCCCCGCCGATGCGCCCAAGGCTACCCGTCGCCAATTCCTTGCCGAGCTGAAGCGCGAACTGCCTGAGGCTCTCAAGCTTCTGCAGCAGGGCAGCATTGCGCCTGTGGACTTGGCCCAAGCCAGCATCGGCCCCGGCATGGCCATCTATTCCCGCTACGCTGCAGTTTTGGAAAGCGATGGCTCGCCCCTGACCGTCCGCACGGCCCTGCAACTGATCAACCAGTACCTAGATGAATATCTCAGCGAACAAGAAGGGGAACTCGATGAGGGCAGCCGCTGGGCCACCACTTGGTTTGCCCAATATCAATTTGAGCCAGGCCCCTACGGGGAAGCAGAAGTCCTCAGCAAGGCCAGAAACGTCAGCATTGAGTCCCTTGAGGAACTTGGGATCCTAGAAGCCAAGGCCGGCAAGGTGCGGTTGTTGAGAAGAGAGGAAATAGCCCAGAGAAAAGAAAAGGGAGCAGATTCCCTCTCCTTGCTCCTTGCTTCCTCCGCCTGGCTCATCACCCAGACCCTCATCCACACCCTCGATCGGAAAGGGGAAATGGGAGCCGCCGCTCTCCTGGCTGCCTTGGGAGATAGAGGTGCGGTTGCCCGCGATCTGGCCTATCGGCTCTATACCCTCTGCGAAAAGAAAGGCTGGACTCAAGAAGCCCTAGCCTATAACACTCTCGTCATTGCCTGGCCGGAAATTAACCGGCTAGCATCCGAAATGAAGAAAAAGCAGCATGATCCTTTCCAGCCCAGCTTGCTTTAGCCTTCTACCTCTGGGGGAAGCAAAGCGTGACATACTCCCATCGCTGACCCTACGGGTACAGTGCGGGGCTTAGCTACCCCCACACCCCCATAAGCTAAAAGACCTCAGAGTTTCTATCCTTACACCCAACCAGACGATGGTCACCCTCCAGCTTCGACAACTCACCATCCCACCCGGCCAGCGCCTGCTGATTCACAATCTGAATTGGTTAGACTTTGAAGCCATCCTAGATGAGCTGGGCGAAAAGCGAGCCAGCCGCATTGCCTACAGCGATGGGATATTGGAAATCAGAATGCCCTCACCCAAGCATGAGCGAGAAAAATCCATCATTGGAGACATTGTCAAAATCTTGCTAGAGGAACTGGAAGTTGACTGCGAATGTTTTGGGTCAGCTACCTTCAAACAGCAAGCAATGAACTACGGGATCGAACCTGATGAATGCTTCTATATCCAAAATCACCAGGCCGTGATTGGCAAAGATCGGCTGGATCTATCTGTTGACCCGCCTCCGGATCTGGCCATCGAAGTGGATGTTACTTCCAAAACCCAGATTGAGGCTTACACCCGCCTAGGAGTGCCCGAACTTTGGGTTTATCAAGGCAACCAGCTAACCATCTACATCCTGCAATCCGGCCAATATCAGGCTTCTGCCACCAGCCCAACCTTTCCTCAGCTACCGATTTTAGAGTGGGTGCCAGAAGTCTTGGCCCAAAGTCGAGATCTGGGTAGAAGTCCAGCCCTTCGTGCCCTTCGCCAAAAAATACGCTCCATCTTAGGGAATTAATACGAGCCATAGGCCACGTACTCTGAGAGTTTTGCCCAAAGAAGATGATGCTTGCCCTCAACCTGCAACCGGCTTTGAATTTAACCGATGAAGTTTTCGAACAGCTTTGCCGGCAAAATCCTGAGCTGCGCCTGGAACGCACCGCCCAAGGAGAACTGATTGCCATGGCCCCTGCAGGCAGCGAAAGCAGCCGTCAAAACTTGAGCCTCAGCGCCCAGCTCTGGCAGTGGAACCGGCAAACTCAGCTTGGTGTGGCCTTTGACTCTTCCGCCGGTTTTGCCTTGCCCAATGGGGCCATTCGCTCTCCCGATGCCGCTTGGATGCCCAAAGAGCGCTGGCAGCAGCTCACCCCAGAGCAGCGCCGTCGCTTTGCTCCTCTTTGCCCTGACTTTGTGCTGGAACTAAAGTCTCCTACTGACGAGCTGGCTATCCTTCAGGCCAAGCTGCAGGAGTACCTAGACAACGGATCCCAACTGGGCTGGTTAATTGACCCAGAAAAGGGCCAAGTTTACGTCTATCGCCCAGGTCAGCCGGTACAGGTTTTGGAGCGACCTACCAGCTTGTCTGGGGATCCCGTTCTCCCTGGCTTTGTGGTGGATCTCACCTTAATCTGGGAATAGTGCTCCCCACGCTCTAAAACTGCCCACCAGGATGAGCTCATGATTGCCCTCAACCTGCAACCGGCTTTGAATTTAACCGATGAAGTTTTCGAACAGCTTTGCCGGCAAAATCCTGAGCTGCGCCTGGAACGCACCGCCCAAGGAGAACTGATTGCCATGGCCCCTGCAGGCAGCGAAACTGGATTCCGCAATGCCGACCTGCTGGGCCAACTGTGGCAGTGGAATCGAGGCAAGAACTTAGGTTTTGTCTTTGACTCTTCCGCGGGCTTTGCCCTGCCCAATGGGGCCATCCGCTCTCCCGATGCCGCTTGGATTGCCAAAGAGCGCTGGCAGCAGCTTACCCCGGAGCAGCGTCGTCGCTTTGCTCCTCTTTGCCCTGACTTTGTGCTGGAACTAAAGTCTCCTACTGACGAGCTGGCTATCCTTCAGGCCAAGCTGCAGGAGTACCTAGACAACGGATCCCAACTGGGCTGGCTGATCGATCCAGAAAGCCAGCGGGTTTACGTCTACCGCCCAGGTCAGCTGGTGCAAGTTTTGGAGCGGCCTACTAGCTTGTCTGGGGATCCGGTTCTCCCTGGCTTTGTTGTGGATCTCACTTTAATCTGGAAATAATCGACCCACCCCCTAACTTCAACTTCATTCAATCACTTATGGCTATCAGCAACCACGAACGAGTTGGACGCGCCCTCAACCTTCTGCGGCAGGGGCTTTATCCTTTTGTCGTGCGGGAGATGCAAGCCTTCCATGGAGAGAAGTGGCTGACAGTTGTCGCCGACAACCTGCCCGAGAGCTCTCCCAAATTCAAAAGTCCTGAGCAGATCCTGGAGGAAGATGTTTTGGCGCTGCTGACTCTCATGTGGGAGCAGTGGAACACCGTCTTCAGGCAAACTCTGGGACAAGCGGAGCGCACCCTAGTCAGCGAGCTGCGCAATACCCGCAACACCTGGGCCCACACCTGCACTTTTGGTTTTGACGATGCCTATCGCGCCCTCGATAGCGTTGCCCGACTGCTGAGCGCCATTGCTGCCCCCCAAGCTGCCGAAGTTGAAAAACAAAAACAAGAGCTACTGCGACTGCGCTTCGAAGAACAGGCCAAGCGGGAAAGCCGTCGCGCTATGGGATCCCCTACAGAAGGTCAGCCCCAGGCTGGCCTCAAGCCCTGGCGCGAGGTTGCCACTCCCCACCCCGATGTGGCTTCAGGTCGCTTCCAACAAGCCGAATTTGCCGCCGATCTTTGGGAAGTCTACCTGGGCGAAGGTTCGGATGAGTACCGGGATCCCGTCGAGTTCTACCGCCGCACCTACCTTACCGAGGGATTGCAACAACTGCTCACCAATGCCCTGAAGCGCCTCAGCGGCCAAGGGGGGGATCCCGTGATAGAGTTGCAGACCAACTTTGGCGGCGGCAAAACCCACGCCATGCTTGCCCTCTACCACCTCTTTGGAAGAAGGGCTAGGGGTGAGGGCCCCCTACCCGGCACAGAGTCTCTTCTCCAAGCCGTCGGCCTGCAGAGACCACCTCAAAACGTCAGGATAGCCGTCCTGGTGGGGAACAAGCTCCAGCCCAGCGGCATTCCCTCCTACAAGCCTGAGCACGCCCAGCAAAACCGCCCCCTGATCCGCACCCTTTGGGGGGAGTTGGCCTGGCAACTGGGAGGTGCCGAAGGCTATGCGCGGGTGCAGCAGGCCGACGCAACTTCCACCAACCCCGGCGATGCGCTTAAAGTCTTGTTCAACCGCTATGCCCCTTGCCTGATCCTAATCGATGAGTGGGTGGCCTATGCTCGCCAACTCCACGACAGCCCTGACCTAGCCGGCGGCAGTTTCGACACCCAGTTTACCTTTGCCCAAACCCTGAGCGAATCGGCCAAGAACGCAAAAGATACACTGCTGGTGGTGAGCCTTCCTTCTTCGGATATCGAAATTGGCGGGGAGCGGGGCAAAGAAGCTCTGGTTCGCCTGAGAAATGCCATTGGCCGGGTGGAATCCCCTTGGCGGCCCGCGAGCGCTGAAGAAAGCTTTGAAATTGTCCGCCGCCGCCTGTTTCAGCCCCTCACCAATCCCGAGCTATTTGTGCAGCGGGATGCCGTGGTGAAAGCGTTCATGGATCTCTATCGCAGCCAAAGCCAGGAATTTCCCAGCGAGTGCAAAGAAAGTGACTACGAACGCCGCCTCAAGGCTGCTTATCCCATTCACCCAGAGCTGTTTGACCGCCTTTACTCCGACTGGTCTACTCTCGACAAGTTTCAACGCACCCGCGGTGTGCTACGGCTGATGGCCAGGGTCATCCACACCCTCTGGGAGCGAAATGACCGCAGCCTGATGATCCTGCCCGCCCACATCCCCATGGACGATCAACAGGTACAAGCAGAGCTGACCCGCTACCTAGACGACAACTGGCTGCCGGTAATCGACAAAGACGTGGATGGCCCCACTTCCCTGCCCCTGACTCTCGACCGAGATCACCCCAACCTGGGCCGGTATTCCGCCTGTCGCCGGGTTGCCCGCACCATCTACATGGGATCCGCCCCCACCCTGCGGGCCGCCAACCGCGGCATTGAGGAGCGCCGCATCAAGCTGGGCTGCGTGCAACCGGGAGAACACCCCATCACCTTCGGCGATGCCCTGCGGCGGCTATCCGACCAGGCAACTTACCTATACGGAGATGGCAGTCGCTACTGGATTTCCACCCAGCCCAACGTCAACCGCACTGCTCAGGAGCGAGCCGAGCAACTGTTGAGGGACGAGCCCCACACCCTCTGCCAAGAGATCATCCGGCGCCTCAAAGCCGACAGAAATCGCGGTGAGTTCAGCGCCGTTCACGTTGCCCCCGACTCCACTGCCGATATTCCCGACGATCCCACTTTAGGCGTGCGGCTGGTGATCCTGCATCCTCAGTATTCCCATAGCCGGGGTAGCCAGGATAGCCCTGGGCGAGTCTGGGCTGAGCAGGCCCTCCAGCGTCGCGGCAGCGGCCTCCGCTACTACAGGAACATGCTGCTGTTTTTGGCGCCCGACAAAACCCGCCTGGAAAGCCTAGAACGCAATACCGCCCAATACCTAGCTTGGAAAGGGATCCTGGAAGACAAAGATCTCCTCAACCTAGATGCCTTCCAAACCGACCAAGCCGATACCAAGCTGCACCAATCCGAGGCTGCTGTTGAGGCTGCTCTGCGGGAAACCTATCAATGGCTGCTGATCCCAGCCCAGCCTGATCCCCAAGGCAGTCTAGAGTGGAAAGAATGCCGACTGCAGGGGCAAGATTCCCCCATTTTGCAAGCCAGCCGCAAAGCTGTCCACGAGGGGGATCTGGTTACCGCTTACTCTGCCATCACCCTCCGCCTGGATACGCTGGATAGATTCCTCTGGCGCGAGGCTGATCACATCGATCTCAAACGACTGTGGGAATGCCTGGCCCAGTACCTCTACCTACCCCGCTTGAAAGACCCATCCGTTCTTCTAAGAGCTGTAGAAGACGGGGTAGCCTCAACTGCTTGGGAGGATAGCTTTGCCTACGCAGAGGCCTTCGATGAGTCCAAAGGCAAATACCTCGGCTTGCAAGTGGCAGCCATAGTCAAGCCCAGCATCGGTTCCAACAGCCTGCTGGTCAAGCCAGAGGTTGCCCGCCGTCAATTGGAAGCCCTTCAAGTTCCTTCCCCAAAGGCGCCCTGCATCTTCCCAGACAGCACTCCGCCTCTTCCTGGCCCCGGCGAGGAGGATTCCCCAGTTACGAATCAAGGAAATCAAGTTTCCCAGCCGGCGTTGCCGAGGCGATTTTACGGCAGGGTGGAAATGGATCCCCTGCGGGTCAACAGAGATGTTGCAACCCTTGCCGACGAGGTCATCCGGCACCTGACCAATCTGCCAGGAGCCACTGTCAAAATTACCCTGGAAATCGACGCGGAAATACCGGAAGGCTTACCGGAGAGCGTGAGGCGCACGGTAGCGGAAAACTGCCGAACCTTAAAGTTCTGCACCCTGGGGTTCGAGGACAATCCGCATAGTCATTTTTAAGCGGGAATGAAACTTTTTCCTTAGGTTGTGTTGATCTTTCATTTGAGCCAAAAGAGAGCACTGACGAGATAGAGAAAACTCAAGAAGTTCCTGGCCAATTTGTCAAAACGAGAACATAGATGCCGGTACTGCTTTAACTTATGAAAAAAGCATTCGATTAAATGCCTCTCTTGATACAGATGCTTGTCATAATGCCGCTGCGTCTTTCTATTCCTTTTAGGCGGAATAACCGCTTGAG
>NZ_JBSSCC010000007.1:0-95924 GCF_054059455.1 Thermostichus sp. MS-CIW-23
TACAACTCTTTGCCGCAAATCCAAAGAATGAGTCGGCATTCCTTTCTCTCCTTCCTCTTGAATACCTGTACCCTATTTTAAATTAAAAGGCTGTAAGTTCAATTTTGCGCATCAGCCACCGCTATCGGGAGGAGGGGTGCAGCTTCTCCACAGAGGAAATTCAGCAGTGTCAAGCTTTTTTTAGCACTTTTCAGGATTACCTGCTGAACTGCCTTCCTGCCGAGCGGCAAGAACGCTACCAACCGGATCGGTATGTCAATTTTTATCGATTTCAGAGCTGGTATTGTGGTCGCCGCGATGTAGAGCTGGCTTGGCACACCATTCGCACGCTGATCAAAGGCTATGAGGTCAGTGACTATTTGGATCCCGATAGCTACCGAGAATTGCCTGAGGCCGACCGCAGTGTGGATGAAGAAGCCTTCGAGCGGATTTACGAAGAGATTTGGCCAGGCTACCGGGATCGAACCACCCATGAGGGCTACTGGGATGACCAAGATTTGGCCAGAGATGTGCTGCAGAATGGCACTCTTAATCCTATTCATCCAGTCATTTTTTGCGATGAGGTTCAGGACTTTACCCAACTTGAGCTGAATATCATTTTTTGCTTATCTCCTTGGGGAAAATACAAGTTGGATTGGGCTATTGATTGCCTGCCCTATGCCTTTGCCGGGGATCCCTTGCAAACCATTAACCCAACGGGATTTCGTTGGGCTGCTCTGAAAAAATATCTCTACGAGCATATCCGCGCCTACTTGTTGCCGAGCCATCCCTTTGAGATTGCAGGCCCGCAGGAGCTGAGAAACAACTATCGCAGCAATCCACAAGTTACTCGTTTTAGCAATGTAGTCAACCTGTGGCGGCGAGTTCTCAGCAAGAGTCGAGAAATCTATCCCCAACAGCCCTGGCGTCCCCATGAGCAGGGCATGCCGGTTCAAAGGTTTGTGCTGGATGGTCAGGAAAGAAACTTAATCGAAGATGAGCTTAGAAAAATGCTTAGTGATCTCACAGGAACAGTCTGTATCTTACCCTGTCCTGTGGGAGAGGAGCTGAACTACGTGCGTCAGGATCCCGAACTCCAGAAGATCTTTGCCGAGGAATTGAAGCAGAATCTTAAACCACCGCTCCTGCAAACTGCTACGTCTGTTAAGGGAATGGAGTTCAAAAAAGTTATCCTCTACAAGTTTGGAAACGCCTATCGACAAAACTTTAACCGGCAGCTTAATTATTACGCCCGAGGAGCTGGGGAGGCGATATCCCTGCAACTCCATTATTTTCTCAACCAATTGTATGTCGGCATTACCCGCCCCATCGAGGCCCTGGCCATTGTGGACACCTCTGCCGGTTGGCGGGAGTTCTGGGATCCAAGCTTAGAATCCAACTCTTGGCTCGATCATCCTTCTCTGCAACCGGATCGGTCGGAATGGGAGACCGACCCACCGGTATTGGGTTACCCTGTCAAAGGCATCAATATCCAGTACTGGACCAATACAAGCTTGGAAGATCTGCAGGAGGCAGCTCTTGAGCTTCTCAGGCGCGGCATCGAGGAGGGCAACCTCAAACTTCTGGAGGATGTTCAAACTCTGGCGCGGAAGGCAAAAAAACCACCTCTAGAACAGGAATGTCAGGCCTGGCTCCTCAAGCTCCAGAGGGATTACGTTTCCGCAGGGCAAAAGTTCCTGAGCCTGGAGCAGTCTGCTTTGCCCAACAAAAATCTTAAACGAGAAGCCTGGGAGTGCTTTTGGAGAGGGAAGGCCTGGTTGGAGCTGCAGCGTAACGCCGCCTACTTTGCTGGATGTCCTGGGATCCCAGACTACAGCCCCTTGGTGGACTTGATGGTGGCGACCCAAAGAACCTCTGTCAAGTCTATGGAGCGCTTCCGACAGGTGGTGCGGGTGCGAGATTGGCTGAGCGTTGAAGTCAGCCCCAAAGATAGGGACTTCGTCCCGCTTACACGAACGGATTCCACCTGGAAAGAGTGTGTACAGCAATTTTTGGCAGAGCTTGAGCAAGTTCTCAACAACTTGGGAACTTTCTGCCCCCAGGAAGAGGCCCGCAGCTGGTTTTTGCAAGAGACCCTTGAGGCTTTGAAGGGACGTCTGGCCTTTCTCGGCCAGCGGCAGCCGTTCGCGAATCAGTACTACAAGATTTGGGGTATCTGTCACTTCTATCGGCAGGAATTTGAGCGGGCGGTAGAGGTTTGGGATCAGGGGGGCCAAACGGAGCATTCCCCCTACTACTGGGCCAAGATCCACCTGGAACCCCTTCCCGGCAAGGTGAGGTGGCTATCCAAAGACCGCCAAGACTCGGTGGTGCTGGACCGATGGCAAGAGGCAGGACGTCCCCTCACAGGCGAGTGGGCAGAGTACATCGGCGACGTCGTCACCAGTCTGGAGCGCTTGAAAGACTGGCCGCTGATGCTGCGAGTTCTGATCCAGTGCCGAGAGTGGGAGAAGCTCTGGAAAACGGTGCAGGCCCATCCTCAGGCGTGGCAGCGGGGACATGACTACGAGCTGGTGGCTGCCATGGCCCGGGATATCCGGACCAACTGGGAAGACTTAAGGCGCAAATCCCCTGGGCTGCGAGATTTTCTGCAGGAAGTGGTTACCAGCACACAGATGGAGCGGGCCTGGTGGCTACAGCCCCTGGAGGTAGGCTTGGCTTGTGAGCGATTGGGCCACTACCGAGACACGCTCAGGTTTTACGAGCGCTTCACCGAAAGCAGAACCGGCAGGCTGAAACGCTCTCAAATCCGGCAGCGCTGGCTGGTGACCCACCAAAGGTATCAGGAGTTTCTCCAAGCAGAAGGACGCCCAACAGACCGTTTGGCAGAGGAGTTTCGACAGGCTCAAGAGCGCTGGGGGGAGCAACTGCCCCAGGCAGAACCTGAGCTGGACGAACGGGATCCCTGGGCGTTTGACTTTGTGGAGTACCCCAGCCCTGTCCAAAGTTGGCTGCTGCAGCGGGCCCAAACCGACACCCAGAGCCGACTCAGAGCGGAAATCGCCCAGGCGCTGGAGCATCTGAACGAACGACACTTGCAGCAGGTGCACAGCTTGATCCAGCGCTTTTCGCGCGCCGACCCATCCACCTAGGCTGGCTCCGAACGCAGGCCGGGAGGCCTATTGCAGGATTTGGCGCAGGCGCTCCAAGGCCCGTCGGTTCTCTTCAGGGGTGCCCACCGTCAGACGCAGCCCCCCACCCGTGTAGCGCACACCAGTCCCCAGCTCCTGCCAGGCCCGCTGCAGCTCTTGGGGATCCCAGCCGGCCACCCGGAAGTAGAGGAAGTTGGCTTGGCTGGGCCACACCCGCACCCCTGGCAGCTCCTGCAGAGCTTGATAAAGGGCTTCCCGCTCCTGACAAATTAGCGTCACGTCGGCCAAAAGCTCCTCGGCATGCTCCAAAGCCATCTGAACCGCCCACTGAGAAAGGGCCGTGAGGTTGTAGGGCAGGCGGATCCCATCCAACACCTGCACAAGCTGCGGATGACCTACGGCATAACCCACCCGATAGGCCGCCAGACGAAAAGCTTTGGAAAAGGTGCGCAAGATTACCCAGTTGGGATGCTCCGCCAATTTGGGCAGGGCTGTGTGCCGGCTGAACTCAAAATAGGCCTCATCCAAAATCACCAGAATCTCTTCGGGCAGCCCTTCCACCCACTCCCACTCTGCAGCCGTCAGGCCATTCCCCGTCGGCGAGTTGGGATCCACCAGGCACACCACCCGAATCGGATGCTCCCTCAAAGCCTGTTGACATCGCTCTAGATCCAGAGCAAACGTCTCCGGGTCGCGGGGAACCCGCACCACTGGGATCCCCAGGCTCTGGGCCAGGATGGCGTACATGGAGAAGGTGGGCTCTGCCACCAAAATGCCGCCCCGCCCGCCCAGACAGGTGGCAATCAGCAGGGAGCGGATCAGCTCATCCGACCCATTGCCCAGGCTGATCTGCTCTGGCTCCGCTCCGGCATAGGCGGCGATGGCCTGCTTCAGGCCCCGGTGGTGGGCATCGGGATAGCGGTTGCTGGGGATCCCCTTTTCCCAAAGGAGGGAGAGCTTCTGCTTGAAGCCCACCGGCCAATCGAGGGGGAACTCATTGGCATCCAGCTTGTCGGCAGCCGGGGCAGGCACGGCGTCGTAGGGCTTGAGGTGAAGCAAATCGGGGCGCAGATACTGCAAGGCACACATCTTCCTGACGGGGCGAAACACCTATCATAACAGGGTCAACCCGACCCCCTATTCTTTGGTCAGGGATCCCTGCTGACGTAGCGCCTCAAAAAGGGCAATTGCTACGGCATTGCTGAGGTTCAGGCTGCGCACCGGCCCCCGCAGTGGGATGCGCACGCTGGGATAGGTTTCCAAGAACAGAGGATCCAACCCCCGGCTTTCGCTGCCGAACACCAACCAGTCTCCTGGCTGATAGGTTACTTCCGTATAAAGGGCTTTGCCGCGCACACTAAAACACCAGAACCGGGCCTCAGGGTGGGCCTGCACCAGAGCAGACCAAGAGGGGTAGCGATACAGTTGGACGTGCTGCCAATAGTCCAGCCCCGCCCGCTTGAGGTAGCGATCCGAAAGGCGAAACCCCAGAGGATCCACCAGATGGAGAGGCGTATCGGTGGCTGCACAGGTGCGGGCGATATTCCCCGTATTGGCCGGGATCTCTGGGGCAACCAAAACAACGTGGAAGGGCATAATCCTATCCTACTTGCCCCCAAATCCGCGGTTGCCGCCCCCTTTTTTACCCCCACCTTTGCCCGGCTTGCGGCTGGGCTGTTGCCGAGAGGGAGAGGCCGTTGAACGTCCGCGCCAACTGGGATCCCCGCCGGGAAGAGAGGTACGCCCACCCCCCCAACCCATACCGGGAAAACCGCCACCCATGCCCATGTTGCGCATCATGTCGCGCATGCGTTGAAAATCACTGACCAGTCGGCTGACATCCTCCAGCTTGTGGCCAGATCCGCGGGCCACCCGTCGTTTGCGGCTGACGCTGCGGGCCAACAGATCCGGGTTGCGCCGCTCTTCGGGGGTCATGGAGTTGATCATGGCTTCGGCGCGGGCCAGTTGGTCTTGTCCCTTTTGCAGTTGTTCCTCGCTGATTTTGCCCATCCCCGGCATCAGTCTCAGCAGCCCTGCCAAGGATCCCATGCGTTTAATTAGGCGCATCTGCTTGAGGAAATCGGTGAAATCAAACTGGGCAGTCATCATCTTCTCCGCCATGCTGGCGGCATCTCCCAGGTCGATTTCCTCTTGAGCTTTTTCCACCAAGCTGAGGATATCCCCCATACCCAGAATGCGGGAGGCCATGCGATCCGGGTAGAAGGGATCCAGCGCTTCCACTTTTTCGCCGACGCCGATGAACTTGATGGGCTGACCGGACACTTGGCGAATGGAAAGGGCGGCCCCACCGCGGGTATCCCCATCCAGCTTGGTGAGGATGGCGCCGGTAATGCCCAGGCGCTCGTGGAAGGCTCGGGTAAGGCTGGCCGCCTCTTGGCCGATCATGGCATCCACCACCAGCAGGATCTCGTGGGGCTGCACCGCCGCCTTGATCCGCTCCAGCTCCGCCATCATCTCCAGGTCAATCTGCAAACGACCGGCAGTGTCCAAAATCACGTAGTCGTAGCCCTGCTGCCGGGCCGTCTCCACCCCCTGCCGGGCAATCTCGACGGGATCTGCTTTGCCCAGGTCGAAAACGGGGATCTGAATTTGCTGGCCCAGCGTCTTGAGCTGGTCGATGGCCGCCGGGCGGTAGATGTCTCCGGCCACCATCAGGGACTTCTTGCCCTGCTTGCGCAAGTACAAAGCCAACTTGGCGCAGGTGGTGGTTTTGCCGGATCCCTGCAAACCGGCCATGAGGACAATGGTGGGAGGCTGCTCCGCTTGGGCAATGGGCACGTTGGCTTCCCCCATCACTTTCACCAGCTCGTCGTGGACGATCTTGATGAACTGCTGATCCGGCGTCACCCCCAGGATGACCTCGGATCCCAGGGCAGCTTCCCGCACATCCTCGATGAACTGCTTCACCACCTGCAAGTTGACATCCGCATCCAGCAGGGCTCGCCGCACCTCCCGCAGAGCTTCTTGAATGTTGGTTTCGGTGATCTTGTCCTGGCCGCGCAGCTTTCTCCAGGCCAATTCCAACTTCTCGGAGAGGGCATCAAACATGGGTACTGTGGATCCTGTCAGGCGCTTTGGGGGCATTTCCTACCATAGTCGAATCGGGGCGACTCCATCTTGGGGATCCCAACCAAGGTGGCTATCCCGGCCCAGAAAAACTGGCGACTTCACAAAAGTTTAAGCAACAATAGAGGGCGTTGCATGCAGATCTTCCATGGTCAGCGTCGCTTCCCTTCCCTACAGCACCACCGACTGGCAATTGGGCTATCGCTCCCTATCCCAGGAGTACGACTATTGGATTACGGAGATCGAAGGACGGATCCCGGCAGGGTTGCGGGGAACCCTGTTTCGCAACGGCCCGGGCAAGCTGGAGGCGGGATCCCAGCGCTACGGGCACCCGTTCGATGGCGACGGCATGGTCTGCGCCATCACCTTTGTGGAGGGGAAGGTTCATTTTCGCAACCGGTTTGTGCGCACCCGCGAGTTTGAAGCAGAGGAAAAAGCCGGTCGGGTGCTCTACCGAGGGGTGTTTGGCACCCAAAAGCCGGGCGGCTGGTGGAGCAACTTTCTCGACTTGCGGTTTAAAAATCCCGCCAACACCAATGTCATCTACCAGGGAGATAAGCTGCTGGCCCTGTGGGAGGCCAGTGCCCCTTACCGGCTGAACCCGGCCACCTTGGCCACCGAGGGGATCGAAACGTTTGCAGGAGGGATCTCAGCCAACCAGCCTTTTACCGCCCATCCCCGGCGGGATCCCCACACGGGAGATCTCATCGCCTTTGGGGTGCGGGCTGCCCAGAACTCCACGTTGCTGTTTTACCGTCTGGACTCGCGCGGGCGCTTGGTGGAAAAGCGGGATTACCGCCTGCCCGGTTTTGCCTTCCTGCACGATTTTGTCTGGACACCCCGCTACCGTATCTTTTTCCAAAATCCCTTGGCTTTCAACCCCCTGCCGTTTGTGTTGGGCTGGCAACCGGCGGGCACCTGTTTGACCTTGAAACCGGGGGAGCCGACCCGCATCTGGCTCTTTCCCCAGGGCGATAAGCCGCTGCAACTGGAAGCGGAGCCGGGGTTTGTTTTCCATTTTGTCAACGGCTACGAAGTCGGGGATCAGGTGGTGGTGGATGCCGTCCTCTATGAGAACTACCCTGCCCTGGAGACGGATGCCGATTACCTGCAGATTGACTTTGCCCAGATTCCGGCGGGCAAGCTGTGGCGGTTCTATCTGGATCCCAAGGGGGGCAGCGTGAAGCGGGAACTGCTGCTGGATCGCTCGGTGGAGTTTCCGGCCATCCACCCGGCTCAAATGGGGGGATCCCACCGCTACATATACATCGGGGCCACCCATGCTCCTGGCCCCAATGCTCCTCTGCAAGCCATCCTCAAGCTGGATACCGCCACAGGTCGCACACAGCAGTACAGCTTTGCCCCTCGCGGCTTTGTGGGAGAACCGGTGTTCATCCCCGATCCAGAAGGTCAGGGCGAAGAGGCAGGGTGGATCGTGACGGTGGTTTTTGATGCGGCCAGCCAGCGCTCTCAAGTGGTGATCCTAGAAGCAGCCGATCTGACAGCCGGCCCGGTTGCGCGGATCCCATTGCGGCACCACATTCCCTATGGCCTACACGGCAGCTTCACTCCGCAGGTGTGGGCAACGCCTGCCTAAACGGTGAACCCCAGGAATGGCTAATGGATCCCATCGGCTCGGGAAAGATCATGCGCCCCAGCCTTTGCGGGAGCCCTGGGGATCGGTCAGTCGGATCCCGGCTGTGCAGAAACACCTCCAGTCAGCGTTGCCGGAAAAAACTACAGATACTCATCAATATCAATGGCCCTGTCTGGGGAATAGACATCCTGCAGCCTGAGAACCATTCCCTTGGAACAGTTGCTACCATTGGCTACAGGTCGGCTACAGTGTTGACAACTGCGGGCAAGGGCAGCTGCTAGGAGTTTCCCAATAGAAGCAGAATGGAAAAACGCTGTTGGGCGTTGTTAGGCTAGTGAATGGTGTGTTGAGCAGGTCTTGGGTCAAGAGCAAAGTTATGGCCTGTTTTTGCAACGGTAAATGTCTGCCGCCGAGCATTCTGAATTGACAGCAACGGAACCGTCACAATGTCCTCCGATCTGAGACCTCCCTTTCGACCTGTACGGCCCCCCAGACCCAGCTCAACGGGTGAGGCCAAGGGATCCCTGTCGTCGGCAAAAGCTCAGGATCCTGGTGCTGTTCGCGACAGCGGGACGGAGTCCTTGCAGCCCGTTGTCAGCACCACCGCTACCTTGGGGGAAAAGAAAGCGGCAGAAAGAGAGCGAGTCTGTTTGGAACCCATCCCCCCGCCTGGGGAGAAGATGCAATACCGAGCCATCGGCCTCATCGAAGGGCAATACATCCCCTCCCCAGAGCACTTTACCCGCGGGATTTTGCGCACCTCGGATGGCTTGGATCTGAATGCCGTATTGCTGGGCCGGGTGATGAGCCTGGTACGGAAACACCTGAAGCCGGAACGCAACTACCTGTGGGTGGTTTATCCTCGCACCCGCGACAAAACCGAAGATCTGCACGTGCAGTTGCTGGGGGTGTGGGCCCCAGAAGAAATGGGGCGAACTCTCCCCGAGGGATCCCGTCCGACGGTGGTGCCGGATTGGTTTTCCATCCGGGGCGAGGTCGTTTTTCAATCGCAGGAGAAAGGGTTCATCATTGTCAAGATCCGTCAATCGGGCAAAAAAGCTTCTGCCAACTCTCCCTCTCAGCGAGTCCAGAAGGATGGAGCCGCAGCCCCCAAGCCCCAAGCCTTCAAATTGCGCCTGATCGGATCCCTGCCGGGCAAAGGGGTAGGCAATTTCTGGGATCTGCAGGTGCGCCGCCGCGGATCCCTGCTCTATGTGGAGGCGGGCACTCCCATCGGCCCTGTGCTCAAAACGCCGCCGCGCCCACGCCTGAAGCGTTCAACCCCCCGACTCCAGAAGGGCCCTCTCCCCCCGCCGCGAGGGCAGCAGCCCATTTCCAATCCACAAGTGTATCCGCCGCGGGATCCCGCAAAAGTACCCAAGCCGGTTAAGAGAAAACGCCCATAAACTGGGCTAGTAGATCCTGCTTTAATGGAGCTTTTCATGTTGACCTTCTTGTTGTGAACCATTCTTTTACCCTGGTTAGGCCGTGGCAGAACTAACTCCTCCCAACAAACCTCCCAACAAAGATGAATTCATTTCGCCTCGCTATCCCTACTGGGGCGAAGTGAGGCCGCAGAACCTAGTTTTTGATGCCAACCTGCAGGAATTTAGCAATAAAGTGTCCTTGATTTGTAGCTTGGAAACCGGGGGCAAAATTACCCCGGAAGAAGCCTACCGGCAAATCAAAGAGCTGTGGAAACAACTCAAACAGACCAAAAAAGCCATCTTGGACAATCCCCAGTGGAAGGAGTCTCCCCCCGACTTGCCGGAAGAGTAGCCGGCTGGATCCTGGCTAACCGCAAACGGTGTACACTGGGCGCGGATGCCGGGCTTGGTCAGGGAAGATGAGGACTTTTCCTTCTCCGGAGGCGCTGCGTCGGCTGCCAGCGGGGGCTGCCGATGGGGCCATCATTCTGGGCACGTTGGTTCTCCTGGCCTTGGTGGCGCAGGTGGGGGTAGGGGCTTTTGAGCGGTTTCAGCCCCCGGCGGTGGTGCCCCGGATCGACTTGGATACGCGCAACCTGCCCTACTACGCAGCCCGCTCCACCTTGCGCATGTTCATTGCCTTGGCCTTTTCCACCCTTTTTACCTTGGTTTATGGCTACATTGCTGCCAAAAGCCGCTGGGCCGAGCGCATTTTGATCCCTCTGTTGGATGTCTTGCAATCGGTGCCGGTGTTGGGGTTTCTCTCCATTACCGTCACCGGCTTTATTGCCCTTTTTCCCGGCAGCTTGCTGGGGCTGGAGGCGGCTTCTATCTTTGCCATCTTCACCAGCCAGGTCTGGAACATGACCTTTTCCTTCTACCAATCCCTGCGCACGCTGCCTCAAGAGTTGGTGGAAGCCGCTACCTTGTATCGCCTGTCGGGGTGGCAGAGCTTTACCCAGTTGGAAGTGCCGGCGGCAATGGTGGGCCTCATCTGGAACGCCATGATGAGCTTTGGCGGAGGGTGGTTCTTTGTGGCAGCCAGCGAAGCCATCAGCGTGCTCAACCAGGAATACACGCTGCCGGGGCTGGGATCCTATGTGGAAGCGGCCGTCCAGGCGGAGGATCTGCCCAAGCTGGGCTGGGCGCTCCTGACCATGGCCGGGGTGATCCTGCTGGTGGATCAGCTCTTCTGGCGACCTTTGGTGGCTTGGTCGGATAAGTTTCGCCTGGAACAGAGCAGCGGGGCTGCCGCCCCCGAATCCTGGCTGTACGATCTGCTGACCACGGCGCGGATCCCGCGGCTGATCGGCAGTTGGCTGTCCCCCTTGGCAGAGTTGGTGGATAGGCTGTTGTCCCACTTAACTCGCCCCCGTTGGGTGGATCCCCTCAGTCCTGAGGTCGAGCGACGCCGCGAGCGGCTGCTAACCCAGCTTTCCTGGATAGCTATTGGCGGCATTGGGATTTGGATTGTTTATTTTGTGGCTACCACTGTGGGCTTTGGAGAGGTGATGCTGACCTTCGGGCTAGGGATCCTCACCCTGCTGCGGGTTAGCGTGTTGCTGGTGTTCGCCACGGTGATCTGGACTTCCATTGGGGTGGCCATTGGCTTTAATCCAAAGCTGGCAAAACTGCTGCAGCCGGTGGTGCAATTCCTGGCAGCTTTCCCGGCCAATTTCCTTTTTCCCTTTGTCACGTTGTTTTTTATCCGCGCCCAGATCAGCATTGAGTGGGGCAGCATTTTGCTCATGTCGTTGGGGGCACAGTGGTACATCCTTTTCAACTCCATTGCCGGCGCCCAGAGCATCCCCACGGACTTGCGAGAAATGGCTGTGGATGTGGGCTTACGAGGATGGCAGCGCTGGCGAAAGCTGATCATTCCAGGGATCTTTTCCGCCTGGGTCACCGGGGGAGTCACGGCCAGCGGCGGCGCTTGGAACGCCAGCATTGTCTCGGAGATTGTGGCCTGGGGATCCACCACCCTGACGGCTACGGGGTTGGGCACCTACATTGCCGAGGCAACGGCGGTGGGGGACTGGCCCCGCATTACCTTGGGCATTGGCATGATGAGCTTGTTTGTGGTGGGCCTTAACCGCCTCTTCTGGCGACGGCTGTATCGGTTGGCAGAAGAAAAATATCACCTTTAGTCTTTTCAGTTTCTGAGGCAATCTCTCTATGAGCTCTGCAGCTTCCCCCGTTTTAATTGAGGTTGAGAAAGTCTACAAGCGCTTTCCTTTGCCAGAGGGCAAGGGGGAGTTTACCGTTTTAAGCCAAATTGATTTGCAAGTGCGGGCAGGGGAGGTCTTGGCTCTGCTGGGCCGCAGCGGCAGTGGCAAAAGCACCCTTTTGCGCATCATGGCGGGCCTGATCCCCCCCAGCCAAGGGCGGGTGCTGAGCAACGGCCAGCCTCTACGCGGGCCTAACCCCGATGTGGCGATGGTGTTTCAGAGCTTTGCTCTCCTACCCTGGCTGACCGTGCAAGAAAATGTGGAGCTGGGGCTGCAAGCCCGAGGGATCCCCCGCGAGATCCGCCGGCAAAAGGCCCTGAAGGCCATTGACTTGGTGGGCTTGGATGGGTTTGAGAACGCTTACCCCAAGGAGCTTTCGGGGGGGATGAAGCAGCGGGTGGGCTTTGCCCGCGCCTTTGTCTTAGAGCCCAAGGTGCTGTTTATGGATGAGCCTTTTAGCGCTTTGGACGTGCTGACGGCGGAAAACCTGCGGGGGGAAATTGATGAGCTGTGGAATGCGCAAGCCTTCCCTTCCCAAAGCATCCTCATCGTTACCCACAACATCGAAGAGGCGGTGTTTTTAGCGGATCGGGTGGTGATTCTGGGATCCAACCCGGGGCGGATCCGGGGGGAGGTGAGAATAGATCTGCCGCGGCCTCACGAGCGCACGGATCCCCGCTTTAAGTCCTTGGTGGACTACATCTACGAGATCATGACCAACCCCGAAATTGCTGTTACCGGAGAGGTGGCTCTGCCTGCGCTGGCTGGTGATAAGGCCACTTCCCCCTATGCCCTGCCTCTGCCCCATGCGCGGGTGGGCGGGATCAGCGGTCTGCTGGAGTTGATCGTGGAGTGGCCGCAAGGGCGGGCGGAGATTGCCGATTTGGCCGAGCGGCTGCAACTGGCCGTGGACGATCTGCTGCCGATTTTGGATGCGGCGGTGCTGTTGGGCTTTGCCGAGGTGGCCAGCGGGGTGGTGCAACTGACCGAAATTGGCCAGGACTTTGCCAACACCACCATCCTGCGCAGCAAGGATCTCTTCCGACAACAGCTATTGGCACGGGTTCCCGTGTTCCGCAGCATCTTGCAGACCCTGGAAGAAAAAGGCAGCCGCTCCATGCGAGCGGACTTCTTCTTGGATCTTTGGGACGAACACTTCCCCCACGCTGAAGCCGAACGGCAGTTTGCCACCGCCATTGACTGGGGACGCTATGCAGAGCTGTTTGAGTACGACGCCTCGGAAGAACGTCTCTATCTGCCCGAGCCAAGCGAGAGCTCCACTGCTCAAAAGCCTGTCGGTCTCAACTCTCGTTCCGACTGAAGCGCATCTGGCTCTGCCTTTTTCAAAGCTGCATCGTAGAGCGGAGGTATGGCGCCAATTCCAGAAAGTCCCAAAATCTACCACATTACCCATGTAGACAACTTGCAAGGGATTGTAACCACTGGTGGGCTACTCTCTGACGCGGCAATACTTCAACAAGGGGGGCCGACGCAAGCCATTGGCATGTCCAAAATCAAGCGACGTCGAATCGAGGAGCTGGAAGTTTCATGCCACCCTGGCACAAAAGTCGGCGACTATGTTCCTTTTTACTTTTGCCCCCGCTCGATCATGCTTTATGTCATCCACTGCGCAAACCATCCCGAATTGACCTATCGCGGTGGCCAGACTCGGATCGTGCATCTCGAGGCAGATCTGCATCGGGTCATCGCTTGGGCTGATCACAATCAAGTTCGGTGGGCTTTCTCCCTCTCCAACGCGGGTGCCCGCTACACTGAGTTCCGCTCCCAGCTTGGCTGTCTTGGTGAGCTAGACTGGGGCGCTATTGCCGCCAGGGATTTCCGCAACCCAGAGGTCAAGGAACGCAAGCAGGCAGAATTTCTTCTTTACGGCTACTTTCCCTTTGATCTCGTCGAAAGAATTGGAGTGTGCCAGGCTAACCTTAGGTGCAAAGTTAACCAAGTGCTGGCGAGGAGTCAATACACTCCTACGGTGGAAGTACGTGCTGATTGGTATTTTTGACCAAGGGAGGCCCATGGTTCTTGAATACCGTGCCGGAGATATCTTGGAAGCGGATGCGGAGGCGCTGGTCAATTCCGTTAACTGCGTTGGCGCCATGGGCCGTGGCATTGCCCTGCAGTTTAAGAAGGCCTGGCCTGAGAACTTCAAGGCCTACGCGGCAGCTTGCCGACGGGGGGAAGTTCAGCCCGGTAAACTATTGGTTTTCGAGACGGGAAAGCTGACTAATCCTCGCTATATCATCAATTTTCCCACCAAGCGCCACTGGCGGGGGAAGTCGAGGATTGAGGACATCGAGGCCGGGCTACAGTCCCTTGTGGAAGAGATCAGGCGTCTTGGCCTACATTCGGTTGCTCTGCCACCCCTGGGTTGTGGCCTCGGTGGTCTCAGTTGGCCGGATGTTCGCTCCCGCATCGAGTGGGCGCTGGCAACGCTCCCAGATGTGCGCATTCTTGTTTTTGAGCCGACTGAGGTTCAGCCTTTGCCGAAGAGCATGCGCCGTGGGCAGGTTCCTACCCTAACTCCGGGAAGGGCGGTGCTGGTGGGCCTCATGGAACGTTACACCAACGGCCTACTGGTTCCCTTCGTTTCCCTGCTCGAGCTGCACAAGCTGATGTACTTCCTGCAGGAAGCTGGGGAGCCCCTTCGCTTAAGGTTTACAAAGGGCGTTTATGGCCCCTACGCTGAGAACCTGCGGCATGTTCTTAAGGAAATCGAGGGTTACTACATCTCTGGGTACGGATCGGGGAGTGACCGACCAGACAAGAAGCTGGAGCTGGTGCCTGGCGCCATCGAGGAGGCCCACAGCTATCTCGCCGATCAGCCAGAGACGAGAGAACGCTTTGAGCGTGTCAGTGACCTCGTGGAGGGCTTTGAGTCGCCGTACGGTTTAGAACTGCTCGCTACTGCTCACTGGATTTTGACTCGGGAGCACCCTGCCACGGCGGAGGCGCTGGTGGAGGGTTTCCACGCCTGGGCAGAAAGGAAACGGCAATTCAGCAAGAAACAAATCCTGCTTGCCGCTCAAGTTTTGGCAGAGAAGGGGTGGGTCGAGGCGCTTCCAGGGCAGCAGTTCACAGCCAATTGAAGCCCGTTTGAGATATTGCCCCGGAGTGCTGCACAGACTTTGCTCCTAGCCTTTGTGCCGAAGGCAGAGGAGAACTGGGGATCATAGCACTGCCGTTGGAGATGAGGTTGGCGATTTGCAATAGCCATACTTACTCATAAATCCAGCTTTGGGCAACCGGTGTCCAGCTCACCAATTCCGACTCATCGAACCAAAGGGCGATCTCCCGCTGCGCGGTTTCAACTCCATCGGAGCCGTGAATGAGGTTGCGGCCAATATCGATGCCAAAATCGCCGCGAATGGTGCCCGGTTCTGCCTCCAGGGGGTTGGTCTTGCCGATCAGCTTGCGGGCGGCTGCCACCACTCCTTTGCCTTCCCAAACCATGGCCACCACCGGCCCAGAGGTGATGAACTGAACCAAACCGGGGAAGAAGGGGCGCTCTTTGTGCTCGGCATAGTGGGCTTCCGCCAGCTCTTGGCTCACCTGCATCAGCTTCAGGCCCACCAATTGGTAGCCTCGGCTCTCCAGGCGCTGGATGATGGTGCCCACCAGCCCCCGCTGCACGCCGTCTGGCTTGATGGCAATAAAGGTGCGCTCCATGGGATCTCCCCTCGTTTTACAGATCTTCACCGCTATCCTTGTACCGGATCGGGGATCCCGAGCGCAAGGGAGCAAAATTAGCGCTTTTTACGCGCCCACCACTGCCAAGGTCAGGAAGGCAGCCCCCACCACTGTAATCGCCCAGCCGGCCCAGCGAGTTAAGCCAGGGATCCGCAACCCCCAGCGTTCTGCTGCCCAAAGGGCCAGGAGAGCTACCCCATACTGGACGGTGCTCAACCCCAGTAGATATCCCACCCAAGGCATGGGTTGGGCGCCGATAATGGTTTCGGCGTAGGCATAGCCATGGAATAGCCCCGCCAGGGATCCCCCTATTAGCAAGAGCCAACTTGGGATCTGCCGCGGTTGCACCAGCAGCAAGCCGAAGAGAACCACGGAAGAGGCAATGGCCAGCTCCGTCAGTCCCAGGGGATCCCAGCCGGCCAGGTGGATCCCAGTGCCCACCAGACCCGCTAGCACAAAGCCCAGCGGGATCCCATAGCGCCAGGGCTGCCCCGCCGCCACAAGACCGATGGCCACGACGAAGGCCAGGTGATCCAAGCCAATGACAGGGTGAGCCAGCCCGGAGAGAAATCCCTCCCAGGCCGTTGCAGGCAGTTTCCCTCCCAGGGCGTGGTGGGCAAAAGCCGGCGAAAAAAACCCCGTAACTGCCAGTGCACCCCCAGCAGCGGCAAAGCTGGGGATCCCTTCCTTCCGCCACCGCCCAAGCGGCGATGGGACTTGCTGCCACAGCCAAGACATGCTTTTGGACCTCCCTGAGTTCTCTCAATAGCTGCCCAGATCTCCCAGTCTAGGGGCGCTCTCTGTACCCTTGCAGATTTTCCGGCTCAAACTGGCGCAAAATCCGCGTGGCTTCGCGGAGGCGGGTTTCGTTCTCTTCTTCCACAATGAGCACGTACTTGCCCGCAGCGAGGCGGTTGCGGTAAGCCAAAGCATCGCCGGAGCCACCAGACAAGCCCACTCCGCCGCCGACGAAAAAGCTGCCCATGGCCCCGCCCATCGCGCCCAATAGGCCGCCGATCAGGTGGTTGCCTATAGGTCCCGCCCAGGCAAAGGTATCCAAACCACTCAAAACGCTGAACCCCACCCCGGCCAAAAAGCCAAAGGGCACCAACCAAATGGCCAGGCGCCGCATCTGACGGCGGGCCGCTTGGGCCGGGTCAATCAGCCCAAACTCGTCGGCACTCTTGTAGCCCCGCCCCAGCAGATGCAATCGCTCCAGGGAAAAGCCGGCTTGTTCCAGGGCGCTGTAGGCCGCCTCAGCGGCTATGCGATCCGGCAGTACCGCGATTAAATAGCTCATGGACCCGGGGATCCAATCCGTTCCACATCTTAATTGTCTGCCAAGTTTGAGCGAGGATCCCTGTGACCCAGTCTGGCTCCACTAGCGCTCCATCTACTAGCCTCTACCAGCGCTTTTACGAAGTGGTGCGGCGGATCCCGCCGGGCCGAGTGGCCACCTATGGGCAGGTGGCGCGGGTTGCCGGTTACCCCGGCTATGCTCGCCAGGTGGGCTATGCTTTGTTTCGCCTGCAAGGCCAAAACACCGACATCCCTTGGCACCGGGTGATCAACGCCCAGGGCTGCATTTCCTACTCCCCTTTTCGCCTGGGCTACGACGACCTGCAGAAAGCGCTGCTGCAAGCCGAAGGGATCCACTTCGACGCCGAGGGCCAGGTGGACTTGCAACAATTTGGCTGGGATCCAGGGGAAGTTTAACCTAGGCTTGACCTAACCTTAGACAGGCCATAACGAAACCCCCATCCCACCCCTGGTAACGTGAACGCGGATGCGTCCTCTCTTGCGGATGGAGTGAAGGAATTGTCATGAAACCAGCTTGCCGTGCTCGAGGGTCTGCCCCTGCCAAGAGATGGCTCCCGGATTGGCTGAACCCTCTGGCCAGGTCCCTGTGGGTCGGGTTGTGGTGTTTGGTGCTGAGCCTGGCCAGCGCCTGCGGTAGCAGCAGCTCGGTTCCCCCAACCGGCGGAGGGGCTGGGTTTATCGCCTCGGATCCCAATGTGGCTCTCTCGACTCAGCCGCCCGCTTTTACCCTGCAAATCCTACATGCCAGCGACTTGGAAGCCTCGATCGCTGCCGTACAAGATGCGCCGCGCTTCTCGGCGGTGGTGAATGCTCTGCGCCCCCAATTTCCCAACACGGTGGTGCTCTCCAGTGGGGACAACTATATTCCCAGCCCCTTCTACAACGCCAGCACGGATCGGTCTCTGCAAGGCCGTTACAACCTCACCCCTGGCAAAGCCGATATCGAGATCATCAACGCCATTGGCTTTGAGGCGGCTGCCTTCGGCAACCACGAGTTCGACCAGGGTACGCGCCAAATTCGCGACCTCATCCGGCCCGACACTGGCCGCGGCTACGCTGGGGCTCGTTTTCCCTACTTGAGCGCCAACCTCAGCTTCAGCGGTACCGGCGAATTGGCTAGCTCTGACTTTGCTGCTGATGGTCAAGAGGCCAGCTCTATCCGCGGCAAGATCGCCAAGACGGCGGTGATCACGGTAGGAGGGCAGCGGATCGGTCTGGTGGGAGCCACCACCACCCGTTTGGCGGCCATCTCTAGCCCCGGCCCCGAGGTGAGGGTAGAAGGCAGGGTGGACGATACTGACCAGGTGAGTGCCGCTCTAATCCAGGGCTTCGTCGATCAACTCACCGCTCAGGGCATCAACAAAATTATCCTCCTAGCCCATCTGCAACAGTTGCAAAACGAGGTAGCCCTGGCCAGCCAATTGCGAAATGTGGACATCATCATTGCCGGCGGATCCCACCGGGTAATTGCCAAGCCCACCGATCGCCTGCGCACTGATTTGCCCGATACCCGCACGGGTGACTACCCCATCTTGCGCTCCTCCGCCAGTGGTCAACCGGTGGCGGTGGTCAACACCGGCTCCAACTATCGCTACGTGGGCCGCCTGGTGGTCAGCTTTGACGCCAACGGGGTTATTGCCCGCATCGATCCGGTGAGCGGTGCCTATGCCACCGACGACCAAGGGGTAGCAGCTGTCAGGGGCACCCCCAATCCTGACGTGGTTCGGGTGGCCAATGAGATCGGCAACATCATCCGCACCAAGGATGGCCGCACCTTTGGCTCCACCACACAATTTCTCAACGGCCTGCGGGCAGAGGTGCGCACCGAGGAAACCAACCTGGGTAACCTCACCGCCGATGCCAACTTGGCCTACGCCAGAACGGTCGATCCTTCCACCGTCATCTCCCTGAAAAATGGCGGCGGCATTCGCGCTCCCATTGGGGCTACCGCTGGTGGTGGCGGCGGTGAGCCGGTGCAGCGGATCCCACCGGTGGCTAACCCTGAGGCCGGCAAGCAGTCCGGTCAAATCTCTCAGCTGGACATCGAAACGGCCCTTGCTTTTAACAACGGCCTCTCTCTGTTGACTGTTACCGCTGAGGAACTGAAGCAGATAGTGGAACACGGGGTGGCGCAAACCCAGCCAGGAGCCACGCCAGGCCGTTTCCCCCAAATTGGCGGCTTTGCCTTTAGCTTTGATCCCTCGCGGCCACCGGGATCCCGCGTCCTCTCCTTGCGGGTGGATACGCCCACAGGTCGGGATGTGGTGGTGCGCAACGGCCAAGTGCAAGGGGATCCCAGACGCACCTTCCGCCTGGTGACCCTGGACTTCTTGGCCAATGGTGGGGATGACTATCCCTTCCCTCGCCTGTCTAACCCCAACCGGGTCAACTTGGCCCCCAGCTCTGGCATTACCTTCGACACCCCCGGCAGCGAGCAAGATGCCTTGGCTCGGTATTTGCGGCAGATCGGCGTGTTCACCCAAGCAGACACCCCGCCTGCCCAGGATACCCGCATCCAGAATCTGTCGGCCCGCCCCGATACGGTGCTGCAAGGGCTGTAGATTGGGTTAATGGACTGAGGCGGATGGATCCGGAGGAGTAGGGATTCCGATGCCAGACTCACTTCTTGCAAAAGGGGAGAGTGGCTTGGGTTAATTCCCTCAGCAACGCCATAGAAAATGTCTTGAGCTTTTTAGGAAAGACTACAGGAAGGGATCCCTGGCCAGCGTCAAGGATCCCTTTTCTTTTTCCTACTCCTATCCCTGCTGGTGTTACTTGGCAACGTTTACCAGGGTGCCCAGGCGGGCTGTAAACCTTGCGGGCATTGCCCACAATAGGTGGATTTGTATACGGATTGAATTGCTTCCTCAAGGAGGAATCATTACCATCAAGGTGACGTTCGCTCCTTTTGCTGTTCATGACTCTGGAGACGTTTTTTACCCAGCTCAACGCCAATGGCTTAGCCATTGCGCTTTTGCTCTTTGCCACCCCTTGGGTGGTTTGGGTTCTCTGCGACTGGATCCCAGGCCAATGGGAGGAGCCTTTTTTGCTCAGCTTAAGTATCGGCTTGGGAGCGGTAACTCTTGTCCTCTGGGCGGGCTACTTGGCCTATGCCACCAACACCGCCGGCTGGCAGGCGGTGGTGAAGCAGGCGGATATGTTCTTGCTGCTGGTGCCTCCCTGGACTTTTCTTAGCTCCATCTGGGTGGCGCGGCAGCGCATGCCTCTCTCGCGGGTGCCGGCTTTTCGCACCTTGCAAGGGATCGGCATTTTGGCGGCAGTCTATCTGATTTTTTCTTGGCTCAGTCGCCGGGTTTATCTTGTCTTCTTTTCCCGCCTACCCTTCTCGGCTTTCCTGTGGATCCTGGCGGGGCTGTTGGGGGTGGCGTACATCGGCTATCGCATCATCTTCGGGGATCCGCCCAAGTACCCGCCTGAAACCTGAGGGGACGGACAGCAGGGAGTGACATACTCCCGCACTCATGCTGACGCAAAGCGCTCCGCGCCGCTAAAGCGAGAGAGTGCGGGCTTCTCAGTGACTCCTGTGAAGGACATTTCCTGAGCTTTAAGAACGGGATGCCCCACCGCTCTGTATTTGATGTTTATCGCCGCGTTGTGGTCTCGGTGCAGTTCCAGTCCACAATGCGGGCAAGAGTGCCATCGGTCTCGGATGGCCTTCGGCACCTTCTGGCCACACCGAGAACAGTCTTGGCTTGTGCCGTTTGGATCCACTGCGATCACACGCAGTCCAGCTCTTTCAGCCTTGACCGCGAGAACCCGCAGGAATTGCCCCCAACCGGCATCATAGGTAGATCTCGCTAGTCGGGTTCTAGCGATGCCCTTGATGTTGAGCGCCTCATACGCGATATGCTTTCCTTTGCTTACCAGCTTTTTGGCTACTTTGTAGTGGAAGTCTCTACGCTGATTGGCCACCTTGAGGTGTGCCTTAGCCACCCGCTTCAAGGCTTTCTTGCGGCGGTTTGACCCCTTCTGTTTGCGAGACAACGACCGCTGCAGCCTCTCCAGCCGCTTTTGGGCGCGGCGGTAATACTGGGGCACTGGGACGGACTCCCCCGTATCAGTCATCAAGAAGGAGTCCAACCCCATGTCGATCCCTATGGTGTTCTCCGGTGTTGGCAGGTCAGGGGTGAACTCAGGGACAGACGTATCTTGCAGGCTTAATGTCACATACCACCCGTCTGCCTTGCGGGTAACGGTAGCGGTCTTGATGACAAAACCGTCGGGCAACGGGCGGTGTTGAATCAGTTTGACCGCTCCAATCTTGGGCAGATAGATGAACTTTCCCCGAATGCAGTCCTGCTTCATCTGGGGAAAGGTGAAGGAGCGATACCGGCCCACTCCCTTGAATCTCGGCCTTCCCGCTCTCTTGCCGTTACGGTCGCCTTTCAGCCAGCGGTCGAATGCTTTGTGCACCCGCTCTATGCAATCTTGGAGGACTTGCGCATGGACTGTTTGGTATTCGGGGAACCTTGCCTTGGTATTCACCAGATCCCGTTTTTGGGAGTAGTAATCAGGCCTGTCTTTCAGTTCAGGCAAATGACAGATTAAGGGGCAAGCTTTGATATCACAGCGGTTTTGCTCCCACCAGTTAAACCGCTCTGCCAGCCGATAGTTGTACTGCTTGCGCAACAGCTCCAGCCATTGATTCATCAAAGCAACTTGACTGGGCGTAGGCCGCAGGCGGTACTGATAAGTAGTCCTCATCTTAAGCGTGCCTAGAAACCGCTACACTGATTATAGCACCAGTAAGGATTAGCTTATAGCACCAGTAAGGATTAGCAGCCATGAAGCATGATTTTGTTTCCAGCGGCAGAGCTGTATCTGATTTGAAGGCACACTTGGTCTTAACCACCAAGTACCGACGCAAGGTATTTACTAGAGAAATGTTGCAGCGATTGCATGAAGTTATGTATGACCTCTGCCAAAAGTGGGGCTGCAAACTTATTGAGTTTAACGGCGAGGCAGACCATATTCATCTGCTGTTCCAGTACTATCCGCAGATAGATCTGTCCAAGTTGGTAAACAACATTAAATCCGTCTCTAGCCGTAGGATGAGAAGCGAGTTTGCGGACTACATCAGCAAGATATATCGGAAAAATGTACTGTGGAATGAATCTTATTTCATCGCTTCATGTGGTGGGGTGACGGTCTCGGTTTTGTGCCAGTACATTGAAAACCAAGGAACTCCCGCCTCTCATCCCGACCCTCGTCCTGCGGACAGAGGGCGGGGCTTCTCGGCGGACTAGCTAAAATCAAGGGAGACCTTTTGCAACTTGGCTAATGGTGACCGTCCCTCTGACTTCAGCCCTGAATATCGACTATCGTCCTCTGCAAGAGTTGTTATCGGCGGGATCCTGGCTAGAGGCGGATCGGCTGAGCTTACAACTGCTGTGTCGGGCGGCAGGAGAGGGGGCAGCGCGGCGGGGCTGGCTGTATTTTTCTGAGGTGAGCCGGATTCCGGTGGAGGATTTGCGAACGATCGATCACCTGTGGCGAGTGGCCTCTGGGGATCGCTTTGGCTACTCTGTGCAGCGACAATTGTGGTTGGGGGTGAATCGCAACTGGGAGCGCCTTTGGCCCCTCATCGGCTGGAAACAGGGCTACCACTGGACTCGCTACCCCGACGAGTTTACCTGGGATCTGTCTGCCCCCAAAGGCCACCTACCCCTCTCCAATCAACTGCGGGGCGTGCGGGTGCTGGAGGAATTGCTCACCCACAAGGCTTGGGAAGACTCGTCAGGCTAGGCAACCGTTTCTTGAACCTTGTTGGATCTGATTTGGATCTGAGCTGTGGCGGAGCAACTGCAACTGACTCAATTTCCCGACCTGCCCGTCGATCTGGCCCAAGCCTGCGAACAAGCCATTCGGGCAACTCGCTTGGCCATGCAAGCGGGGTATCGCCGCCTGCTGATCGAGATCCTCGCCCCCGACCTGAAGCCGGAGGTTTTGGCTCGCCCTTTTTTGGAACTTGTGCAGCCACCGGCTTTGGTGCTATTTAGCGATGCCGGCGGAGCGGCTCTGGCGCAGCGGGAATGGGGATCCCTACCCGAAGGGATCGAATTGCAGAGCCTGACTTCCCGGACTCAACCTACCCCAGAACAGAGCCTCCTGCTGGTGATGCCAGCGGTTTACAGCTTGGATCAGGTGGAGCGGGTTTGCCAAGCGGTCAGCGGTGGGGATCCCTCTGGGCTGGCTTCCAAAGGACGGGATCCCAAACCCGTCGTGCTGCTCAACCCCCAATTGCAGGATGCCGCCACCGTGGGTGTGGGTCTGGCCGGTCGCCGTCTGCGCCAGCGGTTTCTGAGCACCTTTGAGACCAGCTACTACCTGCGCTCATTGGTGGAGGGAGCCCTGTTTCGCGCCTATCCGGATCCCTGGAGCGTGTGGCAGCAGGAAGAGCCCGGCCTCTACAGCGTCTTGAAGACTTTTATTGCCCAGCCCACCGGCGAGGAAGTGGCCGAACTGTTCAGGGCCAGCAAGGGAAAGGCTCCCTGGTGGAGCTGGCGGCGCTGGCTGGGATCCCTGTGAGGGTCAGGATCTCATGGGGAGAGAGGCCAGGGGTGAGAGTTAGTACTATCTCAAACTCTTTTAATAAAGACTATAAAGCTCCCCGCCTCATCTCTATTTCGGTGATATGATCACACCACGCTAGGAGTGTCTGGGGATTATCCCCAGGCTGAGATTACATCCTCAGAACCTGATCTGGTTCATACCAGCGTAGGAAAGCGAGCACTGGAGTTGACAACATGCGCAGCGAATGGGTTGCCCGTCGCCGTGGGCAAGCAAATGTAACGCAGATGCACTTTGCCCGTCAGGGCGTGATTACCGAAGAGATGGAGTATGTGGCCCAGCGGGAAAACCTGCCGCCGGAACTGATCCGCTCGGAAGTGGCCCGGGGTCGCATGATCATCCCTGCCAACATCAATCACACCAACCTCGAGCCGATGTGCATTGGGATCGCTTCCCGGTGCAAAGTCAATGCCAACATTGGCGCTTCCCCTACTTCTTCCGGCTTGGCCGAAGAGCTGGAAAAGCTAAAATTGGCCATCAAATACGGCGCCGATACCGTTATGGATCTGTCCACCGGCGGGGGCGATTTGGATGAAATTCGCACAGCCATTATCCAAGCTTCTCCGGTGCCGGTTGGTACGGTGCCCATCTACCAAGCCCTAGAAAGTGTGCATGGCAATGTCGAAAAACTCTCGGCAGAAGATATCTTGCATATTATCGAAAAGCAGGCCCAGCAAGGGGTGGACTACATGACCATCCATGCCGGGATCCTGATCGAATATCTTCCGTTGGTACGCCACCGCCTGACGGGAATTGTTTCTCGTGGGGGTGGGATCCTGGCCCGTTGGATGTTGGCCCACCACAAACAAAACCCGCTTTATACCCACTTCCGCGACATTATCGAGATTTTCAAGAAATACGATGTTTCTTTCAGTTTGGGAGATTCTTTGCGACCGGGATGCTTGCACGATGCTTCTGATGAAGCACAACTGGCGGAGTTGAAAACCCTGGGCCAGTTGACCCGCATGGCTTGGGAGCACGATGTGCAGGTCATGGTGGAAGGGCCCGGCCACGTGCCGATGGATCAAATTGAATTCAACGTGCGCAAGCAAATGGAAGAGTGCGATGAGGCTCCCTTCTATGTTTTGGGACCTCTGGTAACCGATATTGCGGCAGGCTATGACCACATCAGCTCCGCCATTGGAGCAGCCTTAGCCGGTTGGTACGGGGCAGCCATGCTTTGCTATGTCACCCCCAAAGAGCACCTGGGTTTGCCCAATGCAGAGGACGTGCGCAACGGCTTAATTGCCTACAAAATTGCCGCCCATGCTGCCGACATTGCCCGTCACCGGCCTGGGGCCAGGGATCGCGATGATGAGATGTCCAGAGCTCGCTATAACTTCGACTGGAACCGACAATTTGAACTGTCTTTGGATCCGGAGCGAGCTCGAGAATATCACGACGAGACCTTGCCAGCAGATATCTACAAAACGGCAGAGTTCTGCTCCATGTGTGGGCCAAAGTTTTGCCCCATGCAAACCAAAATGGATGCAGAGGCTTTGAGTGAGCTGGAGCAGTTCTTGGCCGCGCAGCCAACAGGGTAAGCCTTGGCCCATCCCTGCCCTGAAGGCTTGAAAAAGGCCATCGTCTGTCTTGCCTATGGGCTGGGTTGGGATCCCAGCCTCGAGCTGTCAAAAAGTTGGGTCTAAAGTTCTGTCCTACCGCAGGGATCCCTGCCCTTTGCGGCGGGGAGTGTGTCAAGCTGATCTGTAGAAGAACCATTGCAGTTGGCTCACTTGAGCACAGAGGATGACATGGCACTTAGACAACTCGGGCATGTCGCCATCCGGGTAGAAGACATCCCCAAGGCGGTGGAGTTCTACCAAAAGCTGGGCATGGTCAACGTCTGGCAGGATCCCGACTGGGCCTACATGAAGGCGGGAGAGGATGGGCTGGCACTGCTGGGGCCGGGCTATCGCGCAGCAGGGCCCCACTTTGGCTTTGTCTTCGACAACCTGGAGGAGCTTCGGCAAGAGCACCAGCGCCTGAAATCCCAAGGGATCCTGGTGGGGGAAATCCACAGCCACCGGGATGGCACTGCCTCTTTCTATGGCAAGGATCCCGACGGCAACCTGTTTGAGTTTTTGTATGAGCCTGCGGGGACTTTCGACAGGGCTAGGTCAGCTCAAGCAACAGCTTGACCGATAGAGCTCCAAATACCCTTAATTCGCCCAGCCTAGACGACAAAAGACGAAGGGATCCCCTCCTACACAGGGGATCCCCCCTTTTGACCAGCATTTACCCGACTTGAGCCAGTGGGAGTTGCCCGGTCAGTCGCCAGATCTGCTGGAGGTTTGCACGTACAAAATCACCAGGAAGATGGCGGGCACCAGAACAACTAAGAGGGTGGCCAAGATGCCCAGGTAGTTCGTCTCCATAACTCACAAATGCCACAAGCCCAACTGGCAGTCAGCATACCACTCTGAGGTGCGACTTGCCCAAAGGGAAAACAGGCGGGCCAAGGCTAGGGCTTTGTTTTGACGGAAACATCCCCCAGCACTTTGGTCTGGCAGGCAAGGCGGTAGCTATCGGGCTTGCGCTTGAGCTTGCGGTTTTCCGCCTCGGTGCGAGGGGAGAGATGCTCGGATCCCTCGACAATCTCCACCACACAGGTGCCACATTGGCCGTTGCCGCCGCAGTTGAGCAGCTTGGCCATCATTTTGTAGAGATCGATCTGGTTTTCCAGAGCCTTCAGGCGCAGGTTAGCGCCTTCAGCGACGAAGATCTCTCGGTTCTCGTTGACGAAGCGGATCGTTGCCATACCCCTGCCAGAAACCACGACACCTTTCAGACTGAGCCAGGAGAGCGCTCACAGTTGCTAAGTATTGTAACATTTTAAGTCATATTTTTAATCTCTGGCGAGAGATCTGGGAAGATGATGCCTAAAGTGAGACGGCATCCTGCCTGAAGCCACTCAGGTCGGTAGCGTTTCGTTATACTGTTTGATGCCCGCGATGGAAATTCTGAGAGCGATATCCTCTTGGGTGCGCTCAGGGGTTCAAGCGGGTGCGGCACCCCTCGACTCTGAAGAAACTGCTCAGGTCAGGATCCCAGGTAAGATGTCGGCTTAATTTTGACTGGATATCGCGCAAGTGTTGGAGAACGTGGAGGACCGAGCTTTATGGGACTACCGTGGTATCGGGTCCATACGGTTGTACTGAATGACCCAGGTCGCCTAATCGCGGTTCACCTGATGCATACTGCTCTGGTAGCAGGTTGGGCCGGATCAATGGCGCTTTATGAGACGGCCATTTTCGATCCGTCGGATCCTGTCCTGAATCCGATGTGGCGTCAGGGCATGTTTGTCATGCCATTTATGGTTCGCCTGGGGGTGGTCAACTCCTGGGGCGGTTGGAATATCTACGGCGAGAGCGTAGCCAATGCGGGCTTCTGGACGTTTGAAGGGGTAGCTACTGCCCATATCGTTTTGTCCGGCTTGCTCTTCTTGGCTGCCTGCTGGCACTGGGTGTACTGGGATCTGGAGCTGTTCCGGGATCCCCGCACCGGAGAGCCGGCTTTGGATCTGCCGAAAATATTTGGGATCCACCTGCTGCTGGCCGGGATCCTCTGCTTTGGGTTTGGCGCCTTTCACCTGACGGGGGTGTTTGGCCCGGGAATGTGGGTGAGCGATCCCTATGCGACGACGGGACACGTCCAGCCGGTAGCACCGGAATGGGGGCCAGCCGGTTTTAACCCCTACAACGCCGGAGGGGTGGTGGCCCACCACATTGCTGCCGGCATTGTGGGCATTATTGCAGGTCTATTTCACATCACGGTACGCCCGCCCCAGCGCCTCTATCGCGCTCTGCGGATGGGGAACATCGAGACGGTGCTTTCCAGCTCGATTGCGGCGGTGTTTTTTGCCGGTTTTGTGGTGGCCGGAACCATGTGGTACGGCAGCGCCACTACCCCTGTGGAGCTGTTTGGTCCCACCCGCTACCAATGGGATTCTGGCTATTTCAACCAGGAGATTAACCGCCGGGTAAATGCGGCTATGGAAGCCGGGATGACCCGCAGCGAGGCCTACAACTCCCTGCCCAAATCTTTGCTCTTCTACGACTACGTGGGCAACAGCCCGGCCAAGGGGGGTCTGTTCCGAGCTGGCCCCATGAACAAAGGGGATGGCATTGCCATCGAGTGGCTGGGCTACCCGGTGTTCCGTGACCGCGAAGGGCGGGAGCTGACGGTGCAGCGGATGCCCAACTTCTTCGAGACCTTCCCGGTTATCCTGCGGGATGCCGATGGGGTGGTGCGGGCAGACATTCCCTTCCGTCGGGCAGAGTCTCGCTATAGCTTTGAGCAGGTGGGCGTGACGGTGGAGTTTTACGGCGGCAAGCTGGACGGTCAGGTGTTTACCGACCCGGCAACCGTCAAGAAATATGCCCGCCAGGCCCAGTTGGGTCAGTTGTTTGAGTTCGACCGAGAAACCCCCAAGGCGGACGGCACCTTCCACACCAGCCCCCGCGGTTGGTTTACCTTTGCTCACGCGGTCTTTGCCCTGCTGTTCTTCTTTGGCCACATCTGGCACGGCGCTCGCACTCTCTTCCGCGATGTGTTCGCCGGTATTGACCCCAATATGAGCGAGGAAATGGTGGAGTTCGGCGTCTTCCAGAAAGTAGGGGATCCCACCACTCGCAAGGTTCAGGAAGCCTAGAGCCCTTTTCGGCGATGCCGTCGGCACTCTGCTTCACTTTGGAGATGGGGTGCTGGCGGCTCTGAGTTAATCTGGAATCAAGCCCCCTTAGAAATGGAGGTTTTGTATGGAAGCCATCACCTACACCTTTATCCTGTTTTTGACGTTGGGCCTTCTGTTTTTCGCGGTCGCCTTTCGGGAAACTCCGAGAATTACCAAGAAGTAACCCAGGGTAGTGGCTGCCGTTCCTGCTGTGCCGGGCTCAAGCAAGGCAGAGGGAAGGTCAGTCTCTTTTGAGATTTGTGGTTTAGGCTTAGTTCTGGATGGGGCCGGAGCTCTCTCCGGCTTTCCTATTTGCGGTTGGGTAGCGGCAACTCGGAATGGAGTGATTCCAAAATAAGATTCCAAAATAAATAGTCAAGTAGCGGCAACCTGAGGATCCTTCCTTTTGGGAGAGGAGGGGGGAGTTCTCAGAGCTACTGAGACCCTTTTCGGTACTCTTCAGTACTCTGTAGGAGAACGCTTGTCCTACTGCTCAAATTGAACTCGCTAAGGATGCCTTAGGATGGCTTTTGGGATCCCAGAGACAGCTTAGCTTGGGTTCAGATTCAAGATTGGGTTAACGATGGCAACAGTGCTGCTGGTGGAAGATGATCCAATCAACGCCCGTGTTTTTGAGAAGGTGTTGCGACGGCGGGGAGGTTTTGAGGTCTTTCACAGCCAGGATGTGGAGCAGATTTTGAAGCTGGCCCAGGGGCACGAGGTGGATGTCATTTTGTTGGATGTTTCCCTGTCCCAGAGCACCTTTCGCGGCGAGGCGGTGGACGGGATCCGCATTGCCCAACTGTTGAAGGCGGATCCAAAAAGCCGCTCCATCCCCATTATTTTGGTGACGGCCCACGCCATGCGGGGCGACCGCGAGGCATTCTTGGCCCAGAGCGGGGCGGATGGTTATATCGCCAAGCCAGTGGTGGATCACGAGGAGATGGTGAATCAAGTTCGCCAGGTGTTGTCTCAAGGGCCGAGGCAGGAGTGAGCTGTCCCGGAGAAGAATGGAGGAGAAGAATTAGGCGGCGAAGCTGTGCAAAATCGACTGCCAGAAGGGGATCCCATCCTGCCCTGGCAAATCGGGATCTGCTGCCCGCTCAGGGTGGGGCATTAAACCCAGAATCCGACCGCTGGGATCGCAAATGCCGGCGATGTTGTCCACAGAGCCGTTGGGCGCAACCGGAGCATAGCGAAGGACGATCTGCCCTTGATCCTGCAATTGCTTGAGGGTATCCGGGTCGCAGGTATAGCGGCCTTCCCCATGGGCGATGGGCAGGGTTAGGGTGGATCCCTGGGGATACGCGCTTGTCCAGGGAAGATCCTGCCGTTCTACACGGATCCCCACTCGGTCGCAGATAAAGTGCAGGTTGGCATTGCGCACCAGCGCCCCCGGCAGCAGGCCCGCCTCTGTTAAGATCTGAAAGCCATTGCAGATGCCCAGCACATAGCCCCCTCGCGCTACGTGCTCCTTCAGGGATCCCATCACCGGGGCAAAGCGAGCAATAGCCCCGCACCGCAAATAATCCCCATAGCTGAAGCCCCCCGGCAGCACCACCACATCCAGCTCCGACAAATCCGTCTCTCGGTGCCAGATCAGCCGCGTTGGGCAGCCCAAGAGGCCGCGGGTTACCCAGGCTACATCTCGGTCGCAGTTGGAACCCGGAAAAACAACAACGCCAAACCTCACGCCAGCCATTGGGATCCCTTAAGTGAGAGGAAAGAAGATGGTCAGATTAGAGGGATGGAAGAGGGGTTGGGGGTATTTTTGGAATGGCCATCAGATCAACCCCAAATCGCGTGAACCCATCAAATTAACCACCGATGGCAGCCACTTGGATTTGATAAGTCTCAATCACCGGGTTGGCCAGCAGTTGATGGCACAGCTCATCCACCTGGCGGTGGGCGGTCTCGGCGTCGGGGGCCTCTAGCTGCAGTTGGATATGCTTGCCAATACGCACCTGCTGTACCTGGGTATGCCCCAGCTGATGCAAGCTGGACTGAACCGCAGCCCCGGCGGGATCGAGAACAGAGGGGCGTAGGTGAATCTGAATCTGGGCCTGGAACTGCATAGAATAAAGGCTGGATCTGTTACCAGTGTATCAGTCGGATCATCACAGCTTTGGGTTCAGTCATGGATGCGTCGCGCGTGGTGGCCATTGCCCACAACGTTTTCCGGGAAACGATTCGGGATCGGATTCTCTACCTGGTGATGGTATTTGCGGTGGCCATGCTGGGAGCCACTGTTTTGATCCCGCAGGTGGCCAACCAGGCCCACAACAAAATCATTGCCGACCTGGGGTTGGCAGCCATTCACTTCTTCGGCCTGATCGTGGCCATTTTCGTGGGCACAGGGCTGGTGAATAAGGAGATTGAAAAACGCACGGTGTATGTGCTGATCGCCAAACCCATGAGCCGGGCAGAGTTCATTGTCGGCAAGCATCTGGGCCTATCGGCGCTGCTGTCGGTGCTGGTGCTGCTGATGACGGTTGTGTTTCTGCTGAGCTTGCTGCTGGTGCAGGCCCCGATCCCCCTTTTGGCCATTCTCTGGGCAACAGTCTTCACTTTCTTAGAGCTGGTGCTGATTGTTGCCGCAGCCCTGCTGTTCGGGGTTTTCACTTCCTCGATTCTGGCCACCCTCTACACCATTGCCCTGTTCCTGATGGGCCATGCCAGCCGCGCCCTGCTGCAACTGAGCAAGCTGGTGAAAGATGCCGGATTTGGCAAATTGTTTGAGGTGATTTATTTGATCCTGCCGGATTTGGAGCGCCTCAATTTGAGAGATGCTGCGGTTTACGGCCAAGTTCCGCCCCCAGCAGAACTTCTCGGAGATGCACTGTACGGCTTGGTTTACACCCTTTTGCTGCTGATTCTGGCGGTGTTGGTGTTCGCCCGGCGTGAGTTCTGACGTTACCTCTTCCCCCATGCGTTTTTTCCACTTCTATACGCCCGAACAGGTGCCTTCATCTGGGATCCCGGAGTGTGCGGTGGCCATTGATGTGCTGCGGGCCACCACCACCATTGCCACAGCGCTGGCAGCAGGAGCAGAAGCGGTACAGGTGTTTGCCCACCTGCAGCAGCTCCAAGAGGCAAGCCAAAACTGGCCGGCTTCCCAGCGGCTTTTGGCCGGGGAACGGGGGGGCAAAGCGGTGGCGGGGTTTGATCTGGGCAACTCCCCCCTCGACTACACTCCCGACCGCGTGCGGGACAAGCGCATCTTCCTGAGCACCACCAACGGCACGCGCAGCCTACAGCGCCTGGAAGGGATCCCAGTGGTGATTACAGCAGCCCTGGTGAACTTGGGAGCCGTGGTGGATTTTCTCAGACGGGGCTCCTTTGCCGAGGTGTGGCTGGTGGGATCCGGGTGGGAAGGGGCCTTTTCGCTGGAAGATACTGCCTGTGCCGGAGCCATCTTGCATCGCCTGGGCTGCTCTTTGAACCAGTTGGGCAACGACGAGACCTTGGCGGCCTTGGCCCTCTACCAAACTTGGCAGGACGATCTGCTGGGTTTGTTGAGACGCTCTAGCCACGGGCAACGGTTGTTGGGTCTGGGGCCGGAAAACGATAAGGATCTGGCCTATTGTGCCCAGCTGGATCGTCTCTCAGTGGTGCCCCGACAGGTTCAGCCAGGGGTTTTGGCCAACGGCAGGTAGATTTTGGATAGATGGATCCCGCCAGTTGGAAGTGAGCAGCCATTCTCAGCAACAGGCCGGGTGCGGGCTTGGGGATCCTTCCACGCCAGATATGGTCTTCGGCTAACCTGCTTGTGCCGTGTCGGGAGCGATGCCCAGCGCTTTCTGGTGCAGCCACGCCTGCCATTCTCCTGGGATCAGCTTGTTGTTAAACGCATCGCCAGAAACAAACATATCCCGCTGATTCTGGGCCAACACAAAAATGGAGCGGCGATCGAAATGGGAAGTGAGTTTGTAGAGGGTGTAGGGGCCTTCTGAGTAGAGGGTCAGCGTTTCTTGATCCAGACCGTGGCGGCTGCTTTGGCCATAGGCCCGCAAGACCATGTTGATCAATCGCTCATAGTGCATAGACCGCAGATTAGAAAGCTACACAGAACATAGACAGATATTACGGAAGCCGCTGCCAAGGCCCGAGCGGCTCAGGTGAACCCAGCATAACAAATCCCCCTGGATGGCCACGCAACGCTAACGCGAATGAAAACGCGAATGGACAAGATGCAGCGTCAAATGGGGTAAGAAAATGCGATAGAACTTAGGGCAGACCCTCATGTAACCCTCTTGCACAGGCAACCCCCCATGGCCAACATGGCGCCCCGCCCACCCCACCCCACAGAGCCTGTCCGCATTGGCATCGTCGGCGCTTCCGGCTACGGAGGGGTACAGTTGGTGCGGTTACTGAGCGAGCATCCCGGCGTGCAGATCACCTACCTGGCCGGGCAAGACAGTGCCGGCAAGCGCTACGGGGATCTCTATCCCCAGTTGGCCCAGGCGGTGGATCTGACCGTTCAGCCGGTAGAGGTGGATCGCATTGCCGCCAACAGCGATGTGGTGTTTTTGTCTCTCCCCAATGGGCTGGCTGCTGAGCTGGCTCCGCCTTTGCTGGCCAAGGGGTGCAAAGTCTTGGATTTGTCGGCAGATTACCGCTTTCGCAACCTGGCCACCTACCAATCTTGGTACCGCATGGGTCAGACGGATCCCAACTGGCCCAGCCCTGCCTATCGCCAGGCCAATGAGCAGGCGGTCTATGGGTTGCCGGAACTTTACCGCGAGGCGATTGCCCAAGCCCAACTGGTGGGCTGTCCCGGCTGTTATCCCACTGCCTCATTGTTGGCGGTTGCTCCTCTGCTGCGGCAGGGGTTGGTGGAGCTGGACAGCCTCATTTTCGATGCCAAATCCGGCGTTTCGGGGGCAGGTCGTACCCCCAAGGTGGGATCCCTGTTTGCCGAAGTGGACGGCTCTCTGGCAGCCTATGGAGTGGCCCAGCACCGGCATACGCCCGAGATCGAGCAAGCCTGCACCGACCTAACCCACACCCCCATCACCGTGCAATTTACGCCCCATCTGGTGCCCATGGTGCGGGGGATCCACGTCACCTTGTATGCCACTCTGCGGGATCCCGGCTTTGTGGGGGAAGATTTGCTCACCATTTACAATGCTTTCTATCGCCAATCTCCTTGGGTGAAGGTGCTGCCGCGGGGGGTTTACCCGCAAACCAAATGGGTCTCCGGCACCAACACCTGCATGATCGGGGTGGAGGTGGACAGCCGCACCAACCGCGTTATTGTCCTGTCGGTGATCGACAACCTGATGAAAGGGCAAGCCGGGCAGGCAGTGCAGTGTCTCAACCTGATGATGGGATGGCCGGAAACGTTGGGTTTGCCTCGGCTGGCGTTTTACCCCTAGCTATAATGCCCGTGATCCCCTTGAAGCGGATTCTGTCCATGTCTGAACCCCTGAATCCCCCTTTCCATTCCGAGCCCCAAAACGCCTCGCCCAGCGCAAAGGTTGCCTCAGATGCCGTCAATGGCGCTGCTGAGGGCCTGAACTGGGAGGAGCTGTGGCGGCAGCTGGAAGCGGGCTGGCAGGATCTGCCCCGTCGCTCCGAAGAGACGGTGCAACAGACCCTGGCTCGCCTGCAACTGGAGTGGGGCGGGCTGTGCCGAGAGGCGCGGGATCGGCTGCAAAGCGCTCTGGAACAGTCGAGAACGGCGGGATCCCCAGAACCCATCCACCGAGAGCTGCAAGCGCTCTTGCCCCTGCTTAACCCCTGCCAATGGGAAGTGGTCATTGGCTCTTTGCGGCAGGCTGCGGATCGCGCCTGGGTGGCCAGCTTGCTGTATCACGGCTTGCAGGAAGCGGCCTATCCAGAGGCGGAAAGCCACGGGATCCCTTCTTGGGCTCGGACGCTGACCTCTGACCAACGCTCTGCTCTGGAGGCGATGAGTGCCCGTGCCTATGGCAACAGCCGCCTGCCTTTGGTGATGGACAAAAGCGGCCAGATTCAAGTAAAGGCCTCAGCCGCCTTGTTGGCCGCCTTGATCGCCATCGAGATCGGCAGTGTGGGTTCGGCAGGTGCCTTGTCCTTGCTGGGCACACCGGAGCTGCGCAAGCTCTTGAATGCCGAGGGCAAGCTGCGGCGAACTGGCTTAAAACAGGGACGAACTGCCCTCACAGAAGAAGAATGGCAAACGCTGCGCCGTTGGCTGGATCCCAAGGGATCTCCTCCCGACTGGTATCTCAATCTCACTCAAGTGGGGATCCAGACCACCCAAGTAGGGGACTATGCGGCACGGCGGCTGCGGGAGTTTTTCCAGAGCGAGTGGATCAAGCTCGTGATCCCTCCCTTGTATCACCTGGTCATCGATGCAGTGCGGCTGCTGACGGGAGAAGTGTTTCTCAGCGTGGGCACCACCCTGGAATCGGCTTTGGAATCGGCAGAGGCAGGGCGGCGACTGGAGTTGGTGCTGCAAGCCTTGCCCCAAGCGCGGAATATTCCCAGCCCCGACCGGATCCAAGCTGCCATCCCCGCTGTGGTGGAAGCTGCCGAGAAAATCCTCAGACCCCTGCTGGCCCGCCAGTTGATGACCGTGGCGGACATCTTCGATCCGCCCATTCGCAACGAGAGCTTAAATGAATTGGGGCGGCAGCTCAACCTCTGGAACCCCTTCCAGTTTCTGCTCACCTGGAGCACGGCCGGCTGGCTGGAGGCCCTTCTGGATCAGATCAGCGAGTTGCAGCAGACCTACCCGGAAATGCCCCTGTGGGAGAGCTATCGCCAGGGCCTTGAAACGGCAGTGCAAGCTCCACGGGTGATGGATCAGGCGGAGGCTCTGCGTCTAACGGCCAAGAGTCTGGATCCCAAGTTGGATCCCTTGGAAGATTGAGTAGATGATGCATAGGGAAGAAAATTTCCTACAGCATCCACAAAGTGAGGCTGGCAGGCTAGGTGGAATCTTTTCTACGCCAAAGACAAATCTGCACGGGTTGTAGAGGGTGGCCGGCGGACTGGTTTCCAACCTATTCCCAAGTTAGCCATCCAGGCGGCTAGGAAAACTCCATCCACGCCACCAACTGGCCACCCCCGTAAGCAAGGGGAGTGTCGAACAAAAACATGCGGGTCAAGGACGTGACCGGTAAGATCCAAGCAGGGATCCCCAAATAAAGAAACGAAGAAGAAACCAACGTGCAACATCAAGTTTTGGGGTTAGGCATTGCGGGGCTGGCGGCGGCGCGGCTGTTGCGGGCCCAGGGCTATGAAGTGCTGGTTTGGGATGAGCAAGATTCCCCTCTTCTCAGACAGCGGCAGGCTGAGCTCAATCAAGAAGGGATCCCGGTTCGGCTGGGGCAGCCTTTTCAACTGGCCGAAGGGGTGAAGCAGGTGGTGGTCAGTCCAGGTATTGCTTGGGATCACCCGCTGCTGCAGGAGGTGCGTCAACAGGGAATCCCGGTGGTGGGGGAGGCGGAGCTGGCCTGGATCTATCTTGACCACCTACCCTGGGTGGGGATCACCGGCACCAACGGCAAAAGCACCACCACGGCTCTGGTGGCGGAAATGTTCAAGGCGGCGGGGTTGCAAGGGATCCCCTGCGGCAACATCGGCCTGCCCCTGTCGCAGGTGGCTTTGGCAACGCTCCAGGGAAAGCTCAAGCCGGATTGGATCGTGGCGGAGCTGAGCAGCTATCAGTTGGAAGCCAGCAGCCGCCTCATGAGCAGTACTCCTGGAGGGCCGCCGCGCATTGGGGTGTGGACCACCTTCACTCCCGATCACCTAGAACGGCATGGGACGCTGGAGCGCTATGCCAGCTTTAAGGCTCGCCTTTTGGATCGGGCCCAGTGGCGGGTGCTCAACGGCGAGGATCCCTACCTGTGCTGCCGCCGGCAGGACTGGGAAAATACCTATTGGACTTCCCTTGTTGCTACCCAAGGCTGTTGTGACCGGGATCCCACCGCAACCCTTGACCTGCGGGAAAACCGCCTCTACATCCAGGGGGAGATGGTGGCGGAGCTGGAGGACTTTGCAGAACGCTGCCCTGGCCAACACAACCTGCAAAACCTGCTCTTGGCGGCAGCAGCAGCACGTCTAGCTGGGCTCCCCAACGCTGCCATTCAAAAAGCCATCCGATCTTTTGCCGGCATGCCCCATCGACTGGAGCGGGTGGCGCAAATCCAGGTGGGATCCACCCCTATCCGCTTTGTCAACGACAGCAAGGCCACCAACTACGAGGCCGGCTGGGTGGCGCTCAACGCCCTTTCCCCACCCATTATTCTGATTGCCGGAGGAAGGGCTAAGCAGGGGGATCCCGGCGCCTGGTTGCGGTTGATTCGGGCCAAGGTGGCCCGCGTGGTGCTGATGGGGGAGTCTGCCCCAGTGCTGGCAGAGGCCCTCCAGGGGATCCACTATACTGACGTTGAGCTGGTGCCAACCCTAGATGTAGCGGTGGAAAGAGCCTTTGCAGCGGCTTGTTCCCTTTCGCGTCAAGCTCAGAGCTTGGGGAAGCCCGCTCAACCCATCACCATTTTGCTGTCCCCCGCCTGTGCCAGTTTTGACCAGTACTCCAGCTTTGAACACCGTGGCAACCATTTCCGAGCCTGCTGCCAAGCCCTTCAGGGATCCCTGGAATGCTGAGGCTCGCTGGCTGCGCTGGCTCACCTTGATCTGGTTGGTGCTGGGGCTGCTGATGCTGTTTTCCGCTTCCTACCCGGTGGCTCAGCGGATCACTGGCGATGGCCTCTACTTTTTCAAGCGGCAATTGCTCTGGGCCGGGTTGGGTCTGGGTTGCTTCTGGGCTCTGGTGCGGATCCCGCTGCGGCGCTGGTTCCCCTGGGCCGGGATCCTCTGCTTGCTGGGAGTTGGCTTGGTGTGGGCCACCCAGGTGCCGGGATTGGGGGTTTCCCGCCTGGAGGCCAGCCGCTGGCTGGATTTGAAGGTGATCCCTGTTATCCAGCCCTCGGAATTGCTCAAGCCCCTGTTGGTCTTGCAGGGATCCTGGATCTTTGGCCGCTGGTTTCACCATCCTCCCTGGTTCCGCATCCTCTGGGTGGTTATCTTCGCCTTTGCGCTCTTGGGGATCCTCGCCCAGCCCAACCTGGGCACCACGGCCATCTGCGGCCTTACCCTCTGGGTCATGGCTTGGACTGCCGGGATCCCAGCTTTCACCCTTTTGGTTACAGCGGGGCTGGGGATTCTGGCGGCTGTGGTGAGCATTCTCAGCAAAGATTACCAACGACGGCGCATCTTGGCTTTTTTGGATCCCTGGGGTAACGCCCAAGGGGATGGCTATCAGTTGGTGCAAAGCCTGTTGGCCATTGGCTCCGGCGGCCTGTGGGGCAAAGGGTATGGCCTTTCCCAGCAAAAGCTGTTCTACCTGCCCATCCAATACACCGACTTCATCTTCTCGGTGTATGCAGAAGAGTTTGGCTTGGCCGGATCCCTGTTCTTTCTGGGGTTGCTGACCTTCTACACTCTGCTGGGCTGGCGGGTGATGGGGCGCTGTCGGGAGTTGACCATTCGCTTAGTAGCCTGTGGCTGCCTGATGTTTTTGGTGGGTCAGTCACTGATGAACATCGGCGTGGTCACTGGGATTTTGCCCACCACAGGCGTGCCCCTGCCTTTGTTCAGCCATGGGGGTAGCTCCATTCTGGCAGGGCTGATCACAGCAGGATTGTTGGTGCGGGCAGCCCGCGAAGCAGGGTAAAGTAAGGCTGCATGTTGCCAACCCAGCAAAGGGATCCTTTCACGCAAGCAGCAAACCCAGAGGGCCAGGGATCCCTATTGGTTGGCCTCTGCTTTAGACCGGCTTCTTATGCAGCAAAATCCAGAGCTGACGTTGCAACCGAGCCTAGATCCAGCCCATTTCATCCAAAACGAGGGTAAACACCGTCGCGCAACAGGCCACCAACAGCGACACATAAGCCGGCTGACCGTGGGCAATGCAAACGCCGGCTGCCACCGAAGCGCCCGCAGCTGCAGAAAAGGTACGACCTGCCCAATTGCCTTTGGAGGGTTTGTCAGAAGGATTGAATTTGTTAAACATTTTTACAGCAGAAAGAGGATTCAAAGGGAATAAACTTCATTAGGAAACGGCCTCAGGTTATCACCCCCCGACTCGATTCCAGAGGGATCCAAGGCCATTCTCAATATTTCTTCGCTTAGGCTTCAATCTTTCGTAAAATTGCGCTGAGATGCTCATAATCACCCCGCAACAGACAGCTCAACTGCCGACCTGCCTGTAGAAGCCAGTTGCGATCTCGGTTCAGGATTCGGTAAGTTTGGCGAATCACGGCAGCCACCAGCTCATCGGTTGGGATCCCGTTGACCCGTAGCAGGGTGCGCAAAAACTCGAAAGAGCGGCAAAATTCCCTCACTTCCGTATCGGAGCAGAGATAAACCGGCTGGTGAATCTGGGGAGGGCGTGGCGGCAAGTACTGGTAGACTCGTCCCCCGCTGACAAAGCCGACAATGGCCGCGCGGAAATCGGTGCGCAACATGGCAAAAATTTGGGGCTGTTGCTCCCGCAGCTCCTGAGGGGAGAGGCCCAAAGCCCTGGCGCGATGGACGGTGTCGATGGGGGCGATGGCGGCATAGCAAACCACGCCATAGATCAGGTTGCCGGTCTCTTCGTCTTGGGAGCGCGTCCAACTGCCGAGAGCAGGCATGGGTGGGAAGGTCAGACGTTCCGGCTCGAAGCACTGGGCCACAAAGGTTGTGGTGTTGGCTTCCACCACTTCTCCAAAAGCAGAGGCTGGCTGGGGAGAGATGGCCTTGGCTCTCATCGCGATCTCAGACTCCTCAAGGGTTGCTGCTGCAGAGGCCGGCGAAGGGAGGTGGAATTCAGACCCACAGACAAGTCAAGAGAAAATAGAATCTTTCTAGGTTTTAAGACTTGTGAAGATAGGGGCAATCCCCTCGCCCAACCTTTTACCCCTTCTGCAACGTTTTGTCCGATCCCCGGACGGCAAATCGGCAACTCAACGGCCTATGAGATCCTCATTGCTAAGAAAGTTAGCCGATTTTGGGGATCCCTGCGTAATATATTTTTTCACACGCTCCCGCGCAAATTCGCCATCCTAAATATTAGCCATTCTAAGTATTGAGCAGTTGGCGAGCGGAGGGAGAAACAATGAATGCTCAGCAACGCGGCCAAATCATCGCTTCTGAGTGGATGATCGACAGCCAAAACCCGGTACACTCCATTTCTCGGCTCAAGCGCCGGGCAACCTATTCCGATGTAACCCTCTGGTGGTTGGTGGTGCAGCTAAACCTGATGGAACAAAACTCTATCCACACCGATCACCGATAGGATGGACGGCACAAGAACAATCGGCTGCACGAAAATCCCAGCCCAGGAACATCCCGGATCCTAAATCCAATCTTAAAACTTAAAAAAAACAAAAGAAGAGCTGAAAGTTGAGTCGGGTTGCACCTCGAACACCAGCTCTTCTGGACAGAGTAAGGAATAGAGATAAAGAAGAACCGAGTCTCGACCCCCCTTTAATCCTCCAGAGGCAAAGCCGCCACCTGGGCCGGTTGCACTGGCGAGGGGAAGAAAGGCCGCTGCACGATTTCAGTTGCCAACACACTGCGCAACTGGGCAGCTACCGCCACCGTTGTGACATCGTAGGTTTGGGTAGCCAGGCGTGGGTAGAAGCCAATGCCGAGGATCGGCAACAGCAGACAGAGGGCCACCGCCATTTCTCGCGGACGCACATCCCCCAGGTAATCTTCCAAAACTAGGCCGGGATCCTGAGCCCCGTAGAACACCTGCCGCAGCATGGAGAGCAAGTAAATGGGCGTCAGAATGATGCCCACTGCCGCCAGCAGGGCAATTCCCGCTTTGAAGGTCGGCGCATAGGCATCGCTGGTGGTCAAGCCCAAGAACACCGTCAGCTCACCCACAAATCCACTCATGCCCGGCAGCGCCAAAGAGGCCAGGGATCCCGCTGTAAACAGGGCAAAAGCCTTCGGCATCTGCTTGGCCAACCCTCCCAACTTGTCGAGGGCAAGGGTGTGGGTGCGCTCGTAGGTGATCCCCGTCAGGAAGAACAGAACCGCGGCAATCAGACCGTGGGAGATCATCTGCAGCACTGCCCCATTGATGCCCAGCTCCGTGAAGGCGGAGATCCCGATCAACACAAAGCCCATGTGGGCAATGGACGAATAGGCCAAGCGCCGCTTGAGATGGTTCTGACCAAAGGCCGCCAACGCCCCGTAAATGATGTTCACCACACCCAACACCGCCAGCACAGGGGCGAAGTACACGTGGGCTTCCGACAACATGCCCACATTCATGCGGATCAGGCCATAGCCACCCATCTTGAGCAGAACTCCCGCCAAGATCATGGAAATGGGAGCAGAGGCTTCGCTGTGGGCATCCGGCAGCCAGGTGTGCAGCGGAAAAATCGGCAGCTTCACCCCAAAGGCAATCAGCAAAGCCGCATAGGCCAACAGCTCCAAGGCCAGTGGGTAAGACTTAGCGCTCAGCTCTGCCATCTCCAGGCTGAAGCCCTCGCCGTAGAAGGCCATCGCCAGGGATCCCACCAGGATAAAAATAGAGGCGGCAGCGGTGTAGAGGATGAACTTGGTGGCGGCGTACTGGCGCTTCGGCCCACCCCAAATGGAGATGAGCAGATAGACCGGCACCAGCTCAATCTCCCACATCAGGAAGAATAGAAGCATGTCCTGCGCCAGAAATACGCCCACCTGGGCGCCGTACATCAGCAGCAGCAGGAAGAAAAACAAACGCGGCTTGTGGGAGAGATTCCAAGCCGCCACAATCGACAGGGTCGTGATCAAACCGGACAGCAATACCAGCGGCAAGGACAGGCCGTCCACCGCCAGCGACCAGTGGAATCCAATTTGGGGCACCCAGGCGTAGCGCTCCGCCAGTTGCAGAGAAAAGTCCTGCAGGTCATAGTGCCGCGCAAAGACATAGGCCATCAGGCCCAAATCAAAAGCCCCCACAGCGAGGGCATACCAACGCACCCAACGGCTCTGGGGGATCAAGGGGATCCCAAAGGCTGCCAGCAGAGGCAAGAGCACCAGCACCGACAGCCAGGGAAACTCAAGAGAATTGCTCATGACCGGGAATAAATACTCATGCTCGATATCTCAATGATATGAAGCTGTGTAAACAAATGGGAAGCGATATTTACAAAAAAATCTGCGCAATAGCGCAGATCTCGAGAAGGTTTCTCCAATGCCAATCATCGAGGAGCCTCGAGGGATCCAGCAGGACAGCACTCCGCCAGGTGGATGGGCCACCCGAGTTGGCCAGAGAACCTTGTGGGGATCCCCCGGCAAGCGACTCCCCCGCTACTGGGGAAGTGGCCAGGATCTACTCGTCTTCGGCAAAGACAAAACGGTGCAGCTCGTCCAGGGTTGGCTCTGGGCTTTCCAGAGCAAAAAGAACCGCGTCCTCAATCACGGCGCTGACCTCCGCGTGGATGGCTTGGAAGTCTGCCTCGGACATTAGGTTGTGCTCCAGGGCATAGCGTTCCAGTTGTTTAATGGGATCCCGCTGCCGCCAGAACTCTTTTTCCTCAGGACTGCGCAGCTCGTCAGGGTCGGCAAGGGAATGGCCCCGGAAACGATAGGTGATGCACTCCAGCAAGGTGGGGCCTTCTCCGGCACGGGCGCGGGCGATGGCCTGTTGGGCGGCCTCTCGCACTGCTAGCACATCCATCCCATCCACCTGGTAGCCGGGCATGCCAAAAGCTGGGCCCTTGCGGTAAATATCGGTGTCGGAAGTGGCGCGTTCATGGGCCATGCCAATAGCCCAGAAGTTATTTTCCACCACATAGACGATGGGCAACTTCCAGAGGGCGGCCATGTTGAGGCACTCGTAAAACTGGCCGTTGTTGCAGGCTCCATCCCCAAAGAAGCAGGCGGTTACCTGGTCAGTGCCCCGGTATTTGGCAGAAAAAGCAGCCCCCGTCGCCACTGGGATCCCTTCGGCCACGAAGGCATAGCCCCCCAAGAAATTGTGCTCCGCCGAGAAGAGATGCATGGAGCCGCCCCGACCCTTGCTGCAGCCGGTGGCCTTGCCGAACAACTCTGCCATGACCGCCCGCGGTGGGATCCCTGTGCTGAGGGCATGCACATGATCGCGGTAGGTGCTGCACACATAGTCGGTGGGCTTGAGCGCCTTGATCACCCCCGTAGAGACGGCCTCTTGGCCGTTGTACAGATGCACAAAGCCGAACATCTTGCCCTTGTAGTACATTTCGGCGCACTTGTCTTCAAACAGGCGGCCCAGCACCATGTCTTCATAGAGAAGACGAGCCTCTTCGGCAGAAATGCGAGCAGTTGTGGAGCGCGAAGTAAGTTCTTGAACCATGCTGCGGTGCAACGAATCAGAGGTATCTTAGGCGGTCAGCAGTGAGCTTTGCGGTTTGCCCATTATCTCATGCTCCAGTCTGTCTGCCACCTTACCTGGAAATCCCATCCTGCAGGGCCGAAAGCGGTTGTTTCGAGGCCAAGGGAGTTAAACTGAAAGGCTAGGGCAAGAGGCGTTTCCATTGCAGCAGCCGCATCAGGACTCCGTCCCGCAAACGCGAATCTTGAACACCAGAGGGGGGGTTTCTTCTGCTCTCGGCTTGGACGTCGATCTGCTGGAGCCGGGGGCAAGAGGTATTTGGCCAGCCAACGTGACGGGGTGCGCCCATGGGAGCCCGTTGGGTTAGCGGTTTTGCGGCGGTGTTGTTTGCGTTGGCGGTCACCCTGCTAGGGGGCTGGTATTTTACTGCAGCCATTGGGCTAATCATTTTTTTGGCCCAGTTGGAGTTTTTTCGCTTGGTGCAAGCCAAAGGCAATGCGCCGGCCATGCGCACCACCATGTTTTCCAGCCAGGTGCTGGTGATTTTGCAGCAGGTGAGGCCGGAGTGGACCAGCCCTGCCTTTATCGTGGCGGGATCGATCATCTGTTTTTATTTGCTCTTTAAGCCCAAGGTGGCCACCATTGCCGATATTGCCACCTCGATTTTGGGGTTGTTCTACTGTGCGTTGCTGCCCAGCTTCTGGATTCGGGTCAGGGCCTTGTCTTTTGCGCAAGGGCTGGGCGAAGGGCTATGGATTACGCTGCTGGCCATTGGCTGCGTGATCGCTGCCGATGTGGGGGCCTACCTGTGTGGTCGGGCCTTTGGGCGCACCAAGCTCTCCATCCTCAGCCCGAAAAAGACGGTGGAAGGGGCGGTAGCCGGGATTGCCGCCAGCATGACCCTGGCCGTGGCCGGAGCCCACGCTCTGAGCTGGCCCTGGAGCTGGCTGAGCGGCAGCGTGCTGGGGTTTTTGATTGGGTTAACTAGCCTGCTGGGGGATCTCACCGAGTCCCTCATGAAACGAGATGCGGGAGTAAAAGACTCCGGGGATCTCATTCCCGGCCACGGCGGCATTTTGGATCGGGGCGATAGCTACGTCTTTACCGGGCCGCTGGTGTTTTACTTTATGGAATGTCTGGAATGGCTCAACGCCTATTTCAGCCAATAATCGGGTTTTGTTCCTCAGCCTTCCTTTGCTGCATCTCCAAGATGACTTGTCTGACGTTTTCCAGACAGCAAAATCCCTGCGGGTTGTTCACCTGACAGCCACAGCCCCTGGCTTTGATGTGGTCGGCAATCCCCTCGAGGATAGCCTGGGGCGTTTTGGATCCCTGGAGCTCTTGCCAAATGCGCCGGCGCGTCCATCCAAAACAGTAGCAGACAGGCACGTCCTCGCCACTTTCTTTCTCGCCACTTTCTTTTTGAAAGACGGGAACCTTGAGGTCGTCAACCCCAAAGCTTTGACCTTCCTCAGAAAAATAGACGACGGGGCAAAGGGGATCCCGACAAAACGCATAGCTGGCGTTAGCATTAAGTTGCTCCAAAGCCTGACAAGACAGAAGGCTCTTCAGCGTAATCAGTTGAATCGGGATCCCTTGCTCCCCGCTCTTTGGACACAAGGGCTGCCAAGCTTTAGCAGAAAATGGGAAAAAGGGTTCTCTTGTCATGGGTTATTAAGCTGTTGCTGTTGAAAGATAGCGCAAGAGGAACTTTTCTCCTGCTCAGAAAATTTTTGTTGACACTTTTCAATGAGTGTCGATAACTCCCCTCTGAGTTCCTGTAGATGGGCGATTGACTTGTCGATTTGTCTTAGTTTTTCAGTTAGCTTTACGTACACCTGCCAACAGGGCAGGGCTTGCCCGTTCTCCTGAAGCAGGAGCAATTCTTTGATCTCGGCCAGGGTAAGTCCCAAAGCCTTAGCGCGGGCAATGAAAGCTAGCCGCTCCAGCTCAGCTTCTCCGTAGAGGCGGTAGCCCCCCTCTGTCCTACGGGGCTTGGGGATGAGCCCCAGGCGCTCGTAGAAGTAGAGGGTTTGGGGGCTGATGCCCAACTTCTCGGCTACCTGACCCACCCGCAGCAGCTCAGACATGCCGGGTTCTCTACCCTCTCTCCAGAAGCTCTCTTAGCCTAAACCCTGTAGCTAACTACAAGGTCAAGAGAGATCCCCAGCAAAGCCCACCCCCCCAAAAGAAAACCCGACGGCTGGGAGTAAGCTTGCTAACCTAGTTAGGGTAGTCCTTTGAGCAACCCAGCCCCCGCATGACTGCTGCACCTTCCCTCGCCAACCTGCCCAGCCAGTACAACCCCTTCGAGACCGAGCCGAAGTGGCAGCGCTTTTGGGAGGAGAAGGGCTTTTACGTGGCGGATCCCAAGGCGCCGGGAGAGGCCTTTAGCATGGTGCTGCCCCCGCCCAATGTGACGGGCAACCTGCACATGGGCCATGCTTTTGCCTTTACCCTGCCGGATGTGGTGACGCGCTACAAGCGCATGCGCGGCTACAACGTGCTCTGGCTGCCCGGCACAGACCATGCCAGCATCGCCGTGCACACCATCCTGGAAAACCAACTGCGCCAAGAGGGCAAGACCCGCTTCGATCTGGGCCGCGAGGCTTTTCTGGAGCGAGCTTGGGCTTGGAAGGAGCAGTCGCAGGGAGCTATCAAGAGCCAATTGCGGCGGCTGGGTCTCTCGCTGGACTGGACGCGGGATCGCTTTACCCTCGACGAGGGGTTGAGCCGGGCGGTAACCGAGGCGTTTGTGCGGCTGTACGAGGCGGGGCTAATTTACCGGGGGGAATATCTGGTGAACTGGTGCCCGGCCACCCAGTCGGCGGTGTCGGATATTGAGCTGGACGACAAAGAGGTCAAGGGCCATTTGTGGCATTTTCGTTATCCCTTGGCCGAGGATCCCAGCCAGTATCTGGTGGTGGCCACCACTCGGCCCGAGACCATGCTGGGGGATACGGCGGTGGCGGTGAACCCCCAAGACGAGCGCTATTGCCATCTCATCGGCCAGTTCATTCGCCTGCCCATTAAAAATCGCCTCATCCCCATCATTGCGGATGAGTACGTGGATCCCTCCTTTGGCTCCGGGTGTGTGAAAATTACCCCGGCCCACGACCCCAACGACTTTGAAATCGGCAAACGGCACCAATTGCCCTTCATCAACATCCTCAATAAAGACGGCACCCTCAACGAAAACGGGGATCCTTTCACCGGCCTAGATCGCTTTGTGGCCCGAGAAAAGGTGGTGCAGTGGTTTGCCGAACATGGCCTGCTGGAGAAGGTGGAGGACTACACCCACACCGTTCCCCACAGCGACCGCGGCGGCGTGCCCATCGAGCCTTTGCTTTCCATTCAGTGGTTTTGCGATGTCTCGGGGATGGGGGCTCGCTGTTTGGAAGAGGAATACCAACGAAATAGCCCCCGCTTTATCCCTGAGCGCTGGACCAAGGTTTATACCGGCTGGCTGGAAAAGCTGCGCCCCTGGTGCATTTCTCGGCAGTTGTGGTGGGGCCATCAGATCCCAGCTTGGTATCCAGTCCTCAATGGCCAGCTTCTCGAGGATCCCCAAGCTTTTGTGGTGGCCCGCAACGGCGAGGAAGCGCTGCTCAAGGCACGGGAAAAGTTTGGCCCAGAAGTTGAGCGGGTGGAACAGGATCCCGATGTGCTGGATACCTGGTTTAGCTCTGCTCTGTGGCCCTTTTCAACCCTGGGCTGGCCGGAAGAGACCGAGGATTTCAAACGCTACTATCCCAACTCCCTGATGTCCACGGGCTTTGACATCATTTTCTTCTGGGTGGCCCGCATGGCCATGATGGGATCCCAATTTACCGGCCAGATCCCCTTCAAAGATGTGTACATCAATGGCCTGGTGCGGGATGAGCACGGGGCGAAAATGTCCAAAACCAAGGGAAATGGCATCGATCCCCTGGAGCTGCTGGACAAATACGGCACCGACGCCCTGCGCTATGCCCTGGTCAAGGAGGTGGTGGGGGCAGGGCAAGACATCCGCCTGGCCTATGACCGCAAGACCGGCGAGAGCGCCAGCGTAGAGGCCGCCCGCAACTTTGCCAATAAGATCTGGAACGCCTCCCGCTTTGTGTTGATGAACTTGGAGGGGCGAACCCCTGCCCAACTGGGATCCCCTGCCCCCGAAGCGCTGGAGCTGGCCGATCGCTGGATCCTGTCGCGGCTGCACTCCACGGCCACCCAAGTCATCGCCGAGCTGGAAGCCTATGGCCTGGGCGAGGGGGCGCGCCTGCTCTACTCTCTCATTTGGGATGACTTTTGCGACTGGTACATCGAGCTGGTCAAGCCCCGGCTGCGGGGAGAAGACCTGGCTTCCAAACGCGCAGCGCAGCAGGTGCTGGCCACCGTTTTGGAAACCATTCTCAAGCTGCTGCACCCCTGGATGCCCCACATCACCGAGGAGATCTGGCAGCTGCTCACCCAGGCCAACCAAACCACCTCTATCTCCGTGCAGCCCTATCCCACCCCAGATCCCAGTTGGATCGACCCTCAACTGGAGCGGGAGTTTGGCTTGGTGATCCAAACCATTACCAGCCTGCGCAACCTGCGGGCAGAAGCCGGCCTCAAGCCCCAGCAGGCCGTCACCGCCCTCCTGGTTACCGACGATCCCACCCAGCAGCAAATTCTCAGGGCTGCCCAAGCCTACATCCGGGATCTAGCTAAGGCTGAGGCTTTGGAGATTACGGGATCCCTGGCCACGGAGCCCAAACAGGTGGCGGCTGCAGTGGTGGGCACGGTGCAGGTGCTGATGCCCTTGGCGGGATTGGTGGATGTGGAAGCGCTGCGGGCCAAGCTGCAAAAAGACCTGGCCAAGCTGGAAAAAGAGGCCCAAGGGATCCGCGCCCGCTTGGAGAACCCCAATTTTCTCAACCGGGCCAACCCTGAGGTGGTGCAAGCCAGTCAGGAGCAACTGGCGGAGCTGGAAGCCCAGATGAGATTGCTGGGATCCAGGCTGGAGAAGCTGGGCTGAGGTGGCGTCAGCCCAGGTAGGGCAGCGGAGTGTTTGGGCCGGGCCAGTTGGGGTGTGAAGGCAATGTCCCCAGAATTTCGCGAAATCGAAGTGGTGAACCCCTGCTTCTGTGTTAGGATAGAAGCTGAGATTGTTATCGGTTGTAGTGCTCGTTTCTTCTGGTCTTGACGGATTTTCACGTTTTGTATTGGCAGACGGCTCTCCGAACATCTCACCCTTTGTTACTCTCTCTTTCGGAGATCGTCTATGTCGATTTATGTTGGCAACCTTTCCTTTAAGGTGACAGAAGCGGATTTGACCGCTGTTTTTGCTGAGTACGGTTCTGTGAAGCGGGTGCAGATCCCCACTGACCGTGAGACAGGCCGCATTCGAGGCTTCGGGTTTGTGGAAATGAGCTCTGAAGCAGAGGAGCAAGCCGCCATTGCTGCGCTGGATGGGGCGGAATGGATGGGGCGCGACCTCAAGGTGAACAAAGCTCGCCCGCGAGAAGAACGCCCCACCTCAGGTTTCCGCTCTGGTAACGCGAACAGTGGCGGCGAGCGGCGGCGGAGTTTTCAATCTCGCTATTGAAACGCCTGCTGAGGCTTCCCGGTGCTGGGCAAGGGATTCTCAGTTGAGCTTGTTTTGAAGCGCAGCACCAGGATCCAGCCGTCTCTCTAGGTTGCTTCAATTTTTGTTCAAGTGGTAGCTCAGGAGGAGTTGAGAGGGGATCCCAATCAACTCCTTTTGAATCTCTCACCGCCGACCTCTCTCTCAGAGGGAGAGGGGAGCTAAGGCAAACCGTATTTGAAACTGGAATAGCTACTGGGCTGGCGGTTTGTCTGGCCAGGGATCCGTTAGATCGGCGGTCAAGGGATCCCAATCCCATCCCCAATCGCGGGCAATGGCCTGAGTAATCCCCAGTTGTCCGTGGCCGGGGTAGCGGGCCAGCGCTACCACCAGATCGATAAGCTGCTCGCCGGCAGGGATCCGGCCAAAGATGTGCAGCCCATCGCGAATCTGGGATTCTTTTAGCTCGCAAAGATAGCCATCCAGGCGATTCCAATCTTCTTCTTTTTCCAAGTTGAACTGCTGGTCTAGATGCTCGGCTCGAACCAGCTCCTGAATCTGGGCGCGAATCAGCGGGCAGCGGCCTGGATCCATCTGTTGGGCCTGCACGTACTCATCCATCAACCGTTCCAAGTCCGCCAGGGGGCCGTACAGCTCAGCACGAGTAAGGGGCGGGGTGAGGTGGTCGATAATCACTGCCTGGGCTCGCCGCTTGGCCTGGGATCCCTCTCCCGGATCGTTGACAATGAAGGGGTAGAAGTGGGGCAGCGGCCCCAGGGCCATCTCCGGGTAGCAGGTGGCGGAAAGGGCGGATCCCTTGCCGGGCAGCCATTCCAGGTTGCCGTGCTTGCCCACATGCACCACCGCTTGAGTGCCGAAGACCTGCCGCAACCACAGGTAAAAAGCCAGGTACTCGTGGGGGGGCACCAGATCCGGGGCGTGGTAGTTCAACGAGGGATCCCGGTCGTAGCCCCGCGGGGGCTGGATGCCAACAAAAACGTGCCCCAACTGGAGACCGGCGATGGGGATGTTTTGGGCGGGCGGATTCCCCCATTGCTGAATGAGGTTGGCTTGGATGGGCTCAGGCAGGTGGGCAAACCAATCTCGATAAAGGGCAGCAGAAAGCCATTGCCGAGCCGGGCGCAGGGATCCCAAGGGGTCGTAGGTCTGGCCTTCGGTTAGCCAATGGATGAGTTCATCTCCAGTCTGGGGCAGGGGATCTACTGAGTAGCCAGCTCCCGCCAAAGCTTTGAGAATTTCCACACAACTGGCAGGGGTATCCAGACCCACCCCATTGGCCAGTCGCCCGTCCCGACTGGGGTAGTTGGCCAAAATCAGAGCCAGACGGCGCTGGTTGGCAGGGGTGCGCCGCAGTTTCACCCAGTTGGCCGCCAAATCGGCTACAAACTCCACCCGATCCGGCACAGCCACGTAGGCCACCACCTCCGTTTGCAAGTGGGGATCCCGCTGTTGAACCGCCTTGAAGGAAACGGCGCGGCTGATGATGCGCCCATCCACCTCCGGCAAAGCCACATTCATGGCCAGATCCCGCGCTCCCAGTCCTCGCGTGGAGTCCTCCCAGCTCTGCCGGGATCCACCGCTGAGGATTACCTGCAAAACGGGCACATCCAATTCCTGCCACAGGCTTACATCGGGCTGGTGGCTGTCCAACCGCGCCAGAGAAAAGCTGGTGGTGTTGAGCAACAGGTCAATCTGGCTGCCAAAGTGATCCCGAATGGCCTGGGGCAAGTCGGGATCTTGAAGGCTGTAGGTGTAAAGGCACAGAGGCTGCAGCCCCCGCTCCACCAAGGCTTTTGCCAATTGATCCACCGGCTCTGTATTCCCCGCCAGAACATGGGCCCGGTAGAGTAAAATCCCCACCTTGGGAGCTTGGGGATCCGTCGGCGAGGCTACGGGAGGTTGGTAGATCCCAAGACGAGGCAACCCTTGTGGATCCGGCGCCGAATATCGGCCCCCTAGGAACTCCCCAGCCAGCAACAGCAGACAGGCAGCCACATTCTCCGCTCCCCCCTCCAGCCAGTACCGCCACACCCGATCCGCCACCGCCAGGGGCACAGTGGAATGGCTCACCAAATCCCAGTCGGGGCGATCGTCCCCAGGAATGACGATCAGGGTGGATCCCTCCTCGGCGGCCACCTGCTTGGCTACCTCCAGGCCATAGCTCCAGTAGGCCCTTCCCCCCAACAGGCGAAGGAGCACCACCTGCGCCCGCCGCAGCACCCTCTCGGCATAGTCATCCAGGCTTAGGGGCTGTTGCAACTGCAACAAATTGGCCGCCCGCACCGCCGGAAAATCGCCGGGCAACAGGCGCAGGGCTGCGCTCAAGGCCGTGAGATCCGTATCGGCTGCCGAAAGGATAACGATGGGAGCGGGATCCTGCTCCAAGAAAATGACGCCGGATTGGGAAGGATCCCATCCCCCTGGCAAAGCAGCTATTCGGTGCATGGCCGCTCTCCCAAGGGAAGGAAGCTCAGGCTTAGCGACTGTACTTGAAGCACAGAAGCACCCCAGCTCCCAGCGCTCAACTGGTCAGGAAGGGCTCTCAGAAGAATTGAACTGGCAAAAAAAGTTAAAGCACTTGCGAAAACTACCCTGCCCACCCTTTTTTTCATATCCTTCAAGTCCCCCCTTGCCGACTAGGGCAGCACCGCCTAGAGCCTAGCATGGGGCAGCTTTCTGCTGGCTACTGGGGTGTTGAGCTGCCGCAGAGGGATCCCGCCCTGGCAAAGCCTCAGCCTAACGAGCGTATTTGAGTACCAAGACATCTTTCATGCCCGCAAGGACTCCGTCCCGCTACCGCGAACAGCTTGCCGCCACTGACCACATTTAACAATTGCATCCCCCGGCAAATGCCTAAAACAGGGATCCCCTGGGCCAGCACGGCCTGAGCCAAGGCCACCTCAAATCGATCCCGCTCCGCGTTCACATAGCGCACCTGGGGATGTTGCGGATCTTCTCCGTAGGTGCTGGGGCAGAGGTCGCCGCCACCGGTCAACACCAGGCCATCCACCCAAGACAGCAAAACCTGGGGCTCGCTTTCGCCTGGGGGAAAAAGAACAGGGATCCCTCCGGCAGCACGAATGGCATCCACATAGCGGCCTGGCGCTACAAAGTCTCCCTCGTCATTGCGGTTGCGGGTGGTAACGCCGATGAGCGGTCGATTTGAAAAAGGGGATGTCCGATTCATCCTTCTACGATAGCCTCATTTCCCAATGTTGATGGTGCTATGCCTACGGCAGAGGAACCGCACCACTGTCCTGAGCAGAAAAATCCAAAGTTTTCCCCCGCGATAGGAGTTAAATCTCGTTGTTGCGCAACGCTAACGCAAAGGGATCCCAGAAATCGCCGAAGCCATTAACCTTTCCCAAGGAAGTAGCGGCGGCTGATCCCTTGGGCCAGCAAGACGAACAACACCAGGGATCCCTGAATCACACCGGCCAAAGAAGACTCCAATTGCAAAGAGAGAGGCAGTTGCAAGCTGCCGATGTTAAGACTGCTGAAGAAAAAGGCAATCGGCAAAATCAGCAGGGGGTTAAAGCCTGCCAGCATCACCACCAACAAGGCCAGAAAGCCCAAATTGCTGGAGATATTGGGGATGAGGCGATGGAACAGAGCCAACACCTGCAAGGCGCCCGCCAGCCCTGCTAAGCCCCCACAGCAGGCAAATGCCATGAGCAACCTGCGGGTAGCCGGGATCCCCAACCGGAAAGCAGCTACAGGGTTTTTCCCCACCGCCCGCAACTGCAGGCCGAAGCGAGTGTTGCCCACCACCAGCACCGTCAGGGCCAAAGCCAACAGGGCCAGCAGCAACGCCACCAGACTGGCCTCTGACCGCCCCCAGGTGGGCAACCACAGACGGGGATCCAACACTTCCGTCCCGCTCATGGAAGCCACCCCCGGCCTTTTCCAAGGGCCGAAGATCAGGTAGAGCACCCAACCTTGGGCAACAAAATTCAGCCCCAGCCCAGCGAAGATCTCGTTGACCCGCCCCCACACATTCAGGATCCCAGCCAACAGGCCCCAGCCCGCCCCGCCCAGGATCCCGGCCAAAAGCGCCAAGGTAATGGCCAGTGGCGGCGGCAACCATCCCGCTTCCAGACGCACCAGAAACGTGGCCGCAATTGCCCCGACCACCATTTGCCCTTCGATGCCCAAGTTGTAGAGACCGGCAACAAACGTAAACACCAGCCCACAGCAGCAGAGGACAAGGGGAGCCAGCGTTGCCAAAACCCGGCCAAACTGAGCTTCAGTGCCGAAGGCCCCCTGCCACATGCTGGCCGCCACCTGGAGAGGTGAAGCCCCCGCCAGCAGGATCACCCCCGCCACAAATAGCAGCGCTGCCAGCCAAGCCAATCCCTGGATTACCCAGGTACGCTCCAGAGACACCCACGACCGGCCCGATTCCGCTATTCCCGCCATGCTTTAACACTTCCTAGGATTCTTAAACTTAAGATTTTTAAACTCAAAGAGGCTCCCCGCTGCCCTGCTCCAAGAGGGGATCCAAACGGCGCACCAGTTGCCAGCCCTCCACCGCCGCTAGAGGTTGTAACCCCAAATCCCGGATCTCCACCTGTTCTGCCTGCACCGGAGAAACCCAAAGGTAGTCTCCATGCTCCCCTCGTCGCAGAGCCTGATCATCCACCCATCTCCCCGGATTAGGGGTATAAAAAGCGATGGCCTGGGCCTGACAGACATCCGGCAAGCCGCTGCGGCCAATATCCACCACCGTCTCCCCAGCCTCTGTCGAGGACTCCGTCCGAATAGCGCGAACGGACGGGGGCAGCATTTGGTTCCAATCCATTTGGGCAAAAGCAGGGCTGAAGTTGCCGAAATCAGGCCGCAAGACGATGGTGATCATAGCGAGGATCCCGGCCAACAAGAGGGTTCCCACCCACAGACTGCCGGCACAGCGCAACACCCGCCGCCAACTCCAGATCCCCGGCAGCAAGAGGTACAAAACACCCATCACCACCAGCGGCCAAGCATGAGGCTGTAGGAGCTCCAGACCGTCTACACCTAGCCGGACGGCCACCCCCAAACCCAACAGCAACAGCCCCACCGCTGCCAGTCCCCAAGAGAGCACCTGGGCCAGACGGGGCTTTAAGTGTAAGGACTCCGTCCCGCTAACGCGATCCGCACCGCTGACGCGACCCCGCATAGCCAACGCTTGATCCAAGGCTACCCCGGCCAAGAGAGCCAGCCAGGGGTAAAGCTGCACGGTGTAGTAGGGGGTTTTGGTGGGATAAAGCTGCAACAACAACAACAGCAGCAGGGGGAAAGACCAGATCAGCAGCGTGGATCCCGGCTGCTGGCGCACCAGGAGAAAGCCACCCACCAAAGCCAAAACCGTCCACGGGAAGCCATGAACGGGAATGTGCCAAAAGTAGTACCAGCCGGTGGCATCCGCATGGAAGGGCTCTTGCCCCAGATCCCACACCTTCCCCACCAGGGTGGTCAGCACCTGTGGGCCATACACCTGCATGGCTGGACCTAGCCAGAGGCCAAAAATCCCCAAGCCCAGCCCAAGCGCCAGCCAAAATGGGGCGGATCCCATCCAGCGGCGCCGTTGCTGCACGAGATAGGGGATCAAAGCCGCCCCCGGCAGCAGGATCATGGCACTTTTCATCAGCAGGCCCAGCCCGAAGGCCACTCCGGTTAGCCAAAACCAAACCCTGTGGCCGCGGATACCGTTGACCAGCCCCAGGATCCCTAGCAGCTCCAGAAAGGTCAAGGGCACATCCTGCCCCACTAGCCGCCCCTGCTGCACCCAGAGGTAGCACAGGGGCAAAACCGCCATCCCCAAAAAGGCCGCCCGCATCGGCAAAAAAAACCACCCAATCCAACCCACCAGGGGAATGGAGAGCAAAGCAGCGAGGATCCCTGGCAGCCGCGCTGCCCACTCGTTTACCCCGTACAGGGCAAAACTGAGGGCCACGCTCCAGGTGAGCAGAGGGGGTTTCTCGAAAAAAGGCTCCCCCAAAAAAGTGGGCCCCAGCCAATGCCCTCCCCGCAGCAGCTCGCGGGCCATTTGGGCATAAAAGCTCTCGTCGCAGCCAGCCAAACTGGGATCCGCCCCCGAAAGCACAAACAGAGGCACTGCCAGGCCCATGACTAGTAGGCTTAGGCCCCAAAAGGGCACTAGGTGCGGGTCGCGGCGAAACTGAACGAAGGAGCTGGATCCCGGCAGGGATCTGCGGCTAGGAGAACTGCCCAGACGGTTGGGGTTGCCGAAAGGACGCATGGGACTCCGTCCCGCTAACGCGATGGGACAAGTCAGCAAGGGGCGGCTCTAACCAGACTAGACAAGGACTCCGTCCCGCTTACGCGATCGGCAGAATTTTTTAGGGAAGCTCCAGAGATCCAGAGGAGCTCTTCAGCTTATCTGCCGGCAAGGTTAAGCCCTGAAACCAGCTAAAAAACTGCTCGGCATAGGGCCAAAGAGCGGGCTCCAAGTAGTAGAAGTTCTCCCCCCGGTCGGTAAACTCCCAAAACTCTGCAGCCGTAGAGAGCAGCTCTTGGTGGATGCTCTGCAGGCGCGCCAGGGGCTCGTGCTGCATATCCTGATAGATCAGCCTGGCCCAGTCCTCCCGGCCACGACTGAGGAAATAGGCTGCCAAGCGGACTTGGGTTTTGCGGATCCCACGCAGGGTGGTTTCCTGTTGCTCGCTTTCGGGATCCTGATCCAGACGTAACAAGGCTTGCACAATGGCTTCCGTTGTTTCAGAGCCCAGAGCACAGCTCGACTGGGCCAACATTCCCAGATCAAAGCCAAAGGTTTCAGATAGGAAAAAGAGGCCAGCTTTGTAGGCAATTAAGCTGTAGTAGCGAAAGTAGCCAACAATCTGCAAGACCAGAGCCGACTGGCGGTGTTGTAGGGCTGCCTCGGCCAACAAGCGGTACTGCTTGAGCAGGTTGTAGCCGCTGCGGATGTCTCGCGCGTTGATGACGGCCCGCAGATAGGTGTTGAAAAACTTGATCACCCACCCCGCTACCGTGAGTTGTTGGGCTTCCAGGGCGCGGATCCCCAGCTCCCGGCTGTGAATGGCCACCAGGGTGCTCGCCTGGCGCATGCCGTTTAGCCCTTCGGCAAATAAGGCTTGATACTGCCGCAGGATCTTCAGCTCCAGCCAGGATCCTTCTGCCTCGATCCGGCCCAGCAGGCCCCTATCCACCGAAGCAAAGTCCGGATCCCGCCGCAGAGCCGGGGTAAAGAGAAACCAGGCAGGGGGCAGTTGTGCTTTGTGAGCGGCATAGAAGACCCATAGAGACTTCAGGCTATCCAAGGCTTCCAAGAGAATGCTTCCCTCCTGTTGGCGGAGAGCGCTGGTGGCGATGCTTTTGATCTCATCGAGGGCAGACAGGCAGCGCTGATGAGCTGGCGAGCATTCGCCCATTGGAGAGTGCTGCTCTGTTGCTATGCCTACGGCACCCTGTATTCCTGCGCATCGCTGTTGCTGCACAACGTTGTCGTGACGAGGCCGCAGTTGCAGTGAACAACGGGAGAAATAGCCCCTCTTGGATCCGGAGTCCGATCCTGATCTCCTGGAAGCAAGGGATCCCAAAACGGCCTGCCGCACCTGCTGCTCAATGCGATGGATAATCGAGGCCGGTTGCAAGAAGTGAAACACGAAGCGAAAGTAGGGGATCAGCACCAAAAACGAGGCTGTGCCCAGCAGCAAATTCAGACCGATGAGCAGCCCCAGACGTTGTTGCTCCACACCGCCGACGCGAACGTAAAGGCTCAGGGCTGCCGAACTCCACAAACTGACCACATTGGCCAGAATCAGGAAAAAGAAGAGGTAGAAATTGACTTTCTCGCGCAAAAACAGCTCCGTGACCTTTGGCGTGAAGCGATCCGCGCTCAACTGCACCACAATGGCCACCACCGAGAGGGTAAAGCCCAGCACCCCCGACAACACCTGAGCCAAGGTGGTTACAAATTCCTGCAAAGCTTCTGTATCCTGCGTGGATCCCGCCCGAACCAGGTTCAACCCGCTCTGGATCCAGCGGTGCCCACCCCAAGCCCAAAGCAAACCTGCCCCCACCACTGCAGCACTCCAGGGCAGAAAGCGGGGGCGACGCCCAACAAAGCCTGGATCTGTGTGTCTCTCTTTCACAATGGCCCTTCTCAGAGAGGGGGTGCCTCAATACTCGCTTAGAAGAGCTTCCACAAACTCGTAGCTGGAAAAAGGCCGCAGATCTTCTAGCCCCTCTCCGGCGCCGATAAAGCGGATGGGCAGGTTCATCTGCTGCGTAATGGCCAGGGCAATCCCCCCCTTGGCGGTGCTATCCAGCTTAGTCAGGATCACACCGCTCAACTTGGCAGCCTCGGCAAACACCTCGGCTTGGCGCAACCCGTTTTGCCCTTGGGTGGCATCCAGCACCAGAAGGCTTTCTACTTTGGCTTCGGGAGCTTTTTTGTCAACGATGCGGCGGATCTTGGCTAGCTCGTCCATCAGGTTTTTCTTGTTTTGCAGACGGCCTGCCGTGTCCACCAACAGCAGCTCTGTGCCCCTGGCCTTGGCGGCTGTGATGGCGTCAAAAACCACCGCTGCCGGATCGGCATTGGGAGAGGGATTGGCGATTACCTCTACCCCTGCTCGCTCTGCCCAAACCTTGAGCTGCTCCACAGCAGCAGCCCGGAAAGTATCAGCAGCAGCAATCAGACAGCGGTATCCAGACTTGCGGGCGACATGGGCAATTTTGCCAATGGTGGTGGTTTTGCCCGCCCCATTCACCCCGACAATCAGCCAAATGTTGAGCGTGTCCCGTTGTGGGGCAAAGGTGGGATTCCCCACCGTCAACATCTGCCGCATCTGCTGCTTGAGGTATTTGACGGCCTCCTCTGGGGGCACCACCTCCTCTCGCATGCGCTTTTGTAGGGCTTGGATGATCTGCTCGGTGGCGTCGATCCCCACATCGGCCTGCAGCAACAGGGCCTCAATTTCTTCCACAGCCTTCTGATCCAGGGGGCCGCGGCCTACCAGCGCTTTCAACTGGTTGATCAGGTTAAGGCGAGTTTTGCCCAAGCCTCGCCGCAGCTTTTGCAGCCAGGAGATTTCCTCAACGGAAATCTCTTCCGGTTTGCGCCCTTGGGCCGCCAGGATCTCGGCTGACCAGCGGAAGCCCTCATCGAAGACCAGCTCTTCCGGCCCAGTCTCTGGAGAAGGAGCAACCGCTGCAGTCGCCGCCTCGGGTTTGGGCTCATCCACGGCGCTGGCTTGCAGGGCTTGGAGACGCTCAGCAGCGCGGGGAGCCAGATCGAAAAACGAGGGAGCTGCCGCCGGCTGCACAGGGGGCGATTCTGGAGATGCTGGTTCTTGTGTTGGAGTGGAGGACTGGACGGGTTCACGGGGTTCTGCTTGGGCAAGTGGGCCGGAGTCCTCAGTCGAGGCCGGTGGCTGCAGCTGGACGGATTCTGCTCGCGCAGGCGGGACAGAGTCCTGGGTTGCCGGTGGGGCTTGGGCAGCAGCACGGGCCTTCAGGTTGGCATAGGCGGCTTTGGCAAAAGCCAAATAGTCTTCAGGGGAGATCTCCGCCGGTTCTGTGGCTGGCGCGGGGGCTGGTGGCGAAGACTCCGCTTCACCAGGAGAGTCGGTAGAGTCGGTATAGCGGCGGCGAAACCAATCGAAGGCCATAATCCCATCTCCAGCCTGGCTGATCTTTATCCAGTTTGACAGAGCAGCTCTCCTGCTAGAGCGCAGCCCTGGGGAGCTCATCCCTGCTCAATGGGGATCCCCGTTAGCGGGACGAGGTCCTTTCCAACCCTTCCATCCGCACAAACCCAATCACCTGCAACTGGTCAGGCTCTATCTCTAGGCTGAGCACCCGCATCAGGATCCCGCTCTCTTCCAGCTCTTGCAGGTCAAGCACCTCATTGAGCCCGCCCAAAAACGCTGCTGAGATCTCATCGGGAACCCGCACAGAACCGATCACAAACTCCGGATTCTCCAGCTTTAGGCTGCGCCCTTCTTCCACGCGGATCCCAGCGTTGAACACCACCTCCACTGCTCGCGTTGGCTGGACGGAGTCCTTCTGCTCGGTACCGCCGTCTTTCTCCACCAAGAGGGCAGAGAGCTGAATGCGGTTGGGATCCGAAAACTCGACTCGAGGCTGACGCAGATCGAAACGGCGAGCTTCCCTTCCCGCTCCCCCAAAGGGCAGATCGGCGCGGATATCCTGAAACTGGCGGAGCACCTCTGGCTTGTTGAGGGCAGCATTCAAGTCCTCTTCCCGCACCAACACCCGTACCGCCGCTTGCAGAGGTCGCGCTAGGCGCAAGGGAGCCCCCTGGAAAAAAGAAGGGTCAATTGCCACCGGATCAGTTTCCAGCTCCAGAAGCTCGATGCGGGGAAAGGGCGCTCGATAGAGCCCGCGACCGGCAATCAGCAGGCGATCCGCTTGGCCATTCAGCAGTCGGTAATTGGGCTGGCTTTGAATACGCACCTCCAAAACCTCTGCCCGATCCAACTGATCCAACAGAAGCTGCCGCGCCGTCTGATCCGCCAGATAGCCCGCTCCTCCTCCCAAGCTCGCCAACAGCCCCAAGAGAACCGACAGGATCTCCATGATCACTAACCGGATGTGCCCTAACCTAGGTTAGCAAGGGGATCCCTGGCCCCCCCTTGGGGATCCGGGCTAGCGCATCACCTTGAGGGGGCTGGCCTCAATGGGGCGATTGCCCATAAAGGTTTTGGCAATTTTCAGGCCATCGGCCATTATCGGCCGATTGAGCGCGGGGTCATGGATGAATTTGGCGCCAGAGGCAACCGTTGGGCGTCCCTCCCCCCAAGTGTCCACGACTTTGAGAGTTGCAGCAGCAACTGGACGTCCGTCGGCATAGTAATCCACCACTTTCAGGGTTGAAGCCCCAACCGGACGGTGGTCAATCTCAATTTCGCTGAACTTGACAGGGCTGGGAAACACGGGCGGGCCGGATTTCTCCCCCAGCAGTACCGGCATCTGAGCAGCCGCAGAGGCCCCATCAGCAGGCAGGGGAGCCAGGTTTAGAGCGTTACCCGTTTGCGTTAGCGGGAGGGCGTCCTTTCCCATAGAAGAAGCCTCTTGCTCTGGAAGCGTGCCGGAATGACCATTTGGAACGGCCATAAGAAACTCCTGAGTTGGTAGAGATAATAGAGATAATGAACAAAACAGGACGGGAAAGGGCAGGAAGCTAGATCCCAGTGGAGCGCTGCAGAAGAGGGATATCCTTGGCAAGGCTAAAGGTTGGCCTCCCCAAGTTCAAATGAGTGAGACTGAATCTCGAATCTAAAAATATTCTAAACCTATTCTAAACCAAAGTTTGGCATGGGATCCGCCGGCTGTGACCCAACGGTTCCTGAGACGATGCCGGCCAGTCGCGTTAGCGTTGCGCAGCTATGACGTCCTCTTCGCTTCAGCCACTCCCTGGCAAAATCCAAAGCGGACGGTACACTAGTGAGTTAGCAAAGTCTATGGCAGGGATCCCCTATTCCTATTGGCGCTGGGCAAGGTGGCCGGCACCGGCTCTGTGGGCGTTGCTGCTTTGGTTTGCTCCTGCAGCTCGAGCTTCTACCCTGGACGCGTCCCCATTTGACCTGAATATCGATCTGGCGGCCTAAGCTCACCTCTTGGGCATCGTTCAACTGGCTCACCTGCAGCCACTGAAGGCCATGAATCAGCAAACGGCCCAGATCTTGGGCATGGGCAGGGGATCCCATCCCAGATGCCGCAAGAATGCTGAGTAGGGCAATGGCGACCGGTCTCACCGCGCGAGAACTCCACCCCTTGGAGAGGAGAGGATCCTGTCCTGCTGGCGCGAGCAGCCTGAGGGTGTGGCGAGGTTTCAACATCAGGAATTGGCTCCATCAAGTACCCTCAAGTTAGCGATCCCGAAGCCAGATTGTCCTGCCACCCAAGCGAAACCGCTTTGCTATCAAGGGCAACCGCCGAGAGAGTTTCCCCTGGCTTGGGGGAATGGAATAGGATAGGGCTCTATATTCAGGCAGACGTTTAAGGGCGGTCATGACGGGATCCCCTACATGGAACCCTGAAATCTCCCCATCTCCAGACTCCTGGGCCACGGGCAGCGTTTACTTTCGGTCGGATGCACAAGGGATTCATCTGCACTTGCCCAGCACCTTACCTTGGGAAGAGCTTTGGGAAAACCTGGTTTGGCAGTTGCACAGCCGCAAACCCTACTGGGCCGGGGTCGCTCCCCTCACCCTCTGGAGCCAGCAGCGAGAGCTGGACATGCCCACCCTACAACTTCTTGCTGCCCTATTGTCTCAGCATGGACTGCAACTGTGGCGCGTTCAAACTCGATCCCGCTCGACAGCCATCGCAGCAGCAACGTTGGGCTATTCTGTGGAGCAATCTTCCCTTTTGGAGGCAGTTCCCCCTGCTCCCCCAGACACCACACCTCTGTACCTACGTTCGACGGTGCGCTCTGGCATGTCCGTGCGTCACAGGGGCTCGGTATTCCTGTTAGGGGATCTCAACCCCGGCGGCGAGATCATTGCTGGAGGAGATATTTGGGTTTGGGGACGCTTGCGCGGCTTGGTTCACGCGGGGGCCGACGGCGACAAGGGAGCTGTAATTTTGGCTTTGCAGTTGGAGCCCACTCAGTTGCGCATTGCCGATCAAGTGGCCCGTCCGCCAGAAGGTGGATCCCTGCCCAACACCCCTGAAGTGGTTTACCTGCAGGAGGATGTCATCTGCGTCGCCAGCCTTCAGGATTTTCTGCGGAGAGGAGTATGAGCCGAGTCATTGTCATAACCTCTGGTAAAGGTGGAGTCGGCAAAACCACCGTGACGGCCAACCTGGGCACTGCCTTGGCGCGCTTGGGTCGCTCGGTGGTGGTGGTGGATGCAGACTTTGGCCTGCGCAACCTGGATTTGCTGCTGGGGCTGGAGAATCGGGTGGTGTACACAGCCCTAGAGGTGATCGCCGGGGAATGTCGCCTCGAGCAAGCTTTGGTGAAAGACAAGCGCACCCCCAATCTCTCGCTGTTGCCGGCAGCCCAAACCCGCAACAAAACGTCGGTGCATCCGGATCAGATGCGCCAGTTAATCGAGAAGCTGGCCAGCAGCCATGACTACGTGCTGATCGATTGTCCTGCTGGGATCGAGCAGGGGTTTCGCAATGCCATCGCCGGAGCCAACGAGGCCATCATCATCACCACCCCAGAAGTGGCAGCGGTGCGGGATGCAGATCGCGTGGTGGGCCTGCTGGAAGCTGCACAGATTTCATCGACTCAGCTGATTGTCAACCGCCTGCGCCCGGACATGGTGGCAGCCGGCCAGATGATGTTGGTGGAAGATGTGGTGGAGGTGCTGGCCATCCCCTTGGTGGGTATTATTCCAGAAGACCGCGAGGTGATCGTCTCCACCAACAAAGGGGAGCCCCTGGTTCTCTCCGCCAATCCAACTCTGGCTGCTCAGGCCATCCAGCGCATTGCCCGACGGCTAGAAGGGGAAGCGGTGGAGTTTCCCAAGCTGGCCAGCTTGGGCGAGTCCTTTTGGGAGCGGGCCAAACGGTTTTTAAACCAAAAGGTGCTCTGACGACTGTTCCATCTCTAACTCATCCAGGTTGCAATGGCAATTTTGACCTGTTTACAACTGAGTAACAAAGCCAACAAAACCTATGCTCCTCGATTTTTTGGATCAGCTTTTTTCTCGGCACTCCGGCAACAGCCGCCAGCAAGCCAAGCAACGGTTGAAGCTGATCTTGGCCCATGACCGCGCTGACCTCACCCCGGCGGCGCTGGAATCAATGCGCCTGGAGATTTTGGGGGTGGTGTCCCGCTATGTGGAGCTGGATTCAGAAGGGATGCAGTTTCACTTGGCCACGGAAGGGGGAACGACTGCTCTTATTGCCAATCTGCCTATCCGTCGCGTTAAGCCCTTAGAGACCGGTCTCAGCCGCTCAGAAGGCGAGAAAGCCTAGAAGGGGAGATTTCTGGCAGCATGTTAATTGGCCTTCATTCTAACAGGGCTCCCAACGCCAGAGTGGTCGTCAAGCCCGCTCTGTGATAGGTTGAGGTAAGTCGTGTGTACTGTAGAAAGAGTGGAGCTGGGTGTAGCTTTTGCAACTTTATGGAGCCAGCACACAGAGGTTAACTAAATGTTAACTCTGCATGTTCGAGCTCATGAACTGCTGACGTGATGGGCAGAGCCACCTTGACGATTGGAGACTTTCCAGCAGTCTGTATTGGCGTTAGCGTTGCGGAGTAATAACGACGTTAACGATGGAAACAAAACGATGGAAACAATGAGAGGGTTGGCGTTCAGTAGCTGGAAAGGTAAGGGCTCCGTCCCGCTATTGCGTTCGGTTAAGCCTCAATATGCAAGATTCATTTGAGCTGACGATCCTGTTTACGCTAGCCCTGGTGGCTGGGATCGCTGCTCAGGTGCTGGCCAATTTTGTCAAAGTGCCCAGCATTGTATTCCTGCTGCTGTTTGGCCTGTTGCTGGGGCCAGATGGTTTGGGCTGGGTTCATCCCCAAGTCATGGGATCCGGGCTGGAAGCGCTGGTGTCGTTGGCAGTGGCTCTGATCTTGTTTGAGGGGGGACTGAACCTGCGGCTGCAACGCCTCAATCCGGTATCGGATAGCCTGCGCAATTTGGTTTTGTTGGGATCCCTGCTGACCTTGGTGGGGGGAGCGGCAGCAGCTCACTATCTGGGGGAGTTTCCCTGGCGGCTGGCTTTTTTGTTTGGATCCCTGGTGGTGGTAACAGGGCCGACGGTGATCAACCCCATCTTGAAGCGGGTACGGGTCGATCCGGCAGTCAGCACGCTCCTGGAAGGAGAAGGGGTGCTCATCGATCCCATCGGGGCCATTTTGGCGGTGGTGGTGCTGCAGGTGGTGCTCTCCGGCCATCCCAGTTTTCTCATGGCCCTGGAACAGTTGTCCAGCCGTCTGGCCATCGGGTCGGCGGTGGGAGCGCTGGGGGGCTGGCTGATGGGATCCTTCCTGCTTTGGTCGCGGCAGTTTTTAACCGAGGAGCTGCGCAACTCGGTGGTGCTGGCGGTGGCCCTGGGGGTGTTTGCCTTGGCCCAGTCGCTGCGATCGGAGGCGGGGCTGATGGCAGTGGTGATGGCGGGCCTGGTGGTGCGGCAGAAGGCGGCCATTGCCGAGCGGGGTGTGCGGCAGTTTCACGGCCAGTTGGTGGTGTTGGCCATCTCTGTGATCTTTATCCTGCTGACTGCCACGCTCTCCCTCAAGGCGGTGTTTGCCCTGGGCTGGGGATCCCTGGCCACAGTGCTGTGTTTGATGCTGGTCATCCGTCCCTTGAGTGTGTGGCTGTGTACCTGGCGCAGCGACCTGAATTGGCGGCAGAAGCTGTTTGTGGCTTGGCTGGCTCCTCGGGGCATTGTGGCGGCTTCGGTGGCCTCCTTGTTTGCCATTTTGCTGACAGAACGCGGCATTACTGGGGGGGATGCCCTCAAGGCGCTGGTGTTTTTGACCATCTCGGTGACGGTGACGGTACAGGGGCTGACCGCGGCTTGGGTGGCCCGTTGGCTGGGTCTGGATCAGGGCAGTTCCACCATAATCATCGGCGATCATCCCCTCACCAACCAATTGGCCCAGTTGATGCGCTCGCTGAACCAGACAGTCGAGGTGATCCCACTGCTTTCTGGGGCTTCCAAAAATGGGTATGGCAGCTACGAAGCTTCCCATTCAGCGGACGCCAAAGACCCCGTTTCGCAGAAGCGTCGTGCCGCCATCGCGTCAGGGATGCGGAGCAACAGTGGTGCAGAGCAACATGGCAATGGCACCCACAAACCTGACCTGAAGCCAGAGGCTGCCCCCGGATCCCTGCAGGAGGCCGTGCTGAACGAGTCTGCTCTGTTGAAGGCTGATATCGACCATGCGGAAACCCTGTTGATCCTCACTCTGGATCCGCAGGTGAACTGGGCCATTGCCGAGTTGATGGTTAAGCTCTCGGTTTCTGCCACCATCTGGACGGTGTTGCTGCCGGATATGCCTATCTCAGAAGGGATCCGCACCTTGCAGCCTTCCTTCTCCCAACTGCAGCGCTGGGTCGGCTATCTGGAGGCCAATCGGGCCGAGCTGCGCTCGATCACCCTACCCACGTTGGCAGACCTGGGCCTGCCTCTTCCTTTATCGCTACGTGACGCTTCTGCGAATGCGGCCTCAACCCTGCCGGAGGCAGTGCGGAGCAATAAAGCTGATGTCTTGACGGCTCAAGAGTCGTTCCCGACAGCGGTGCGGAGCGCTTTTTCAGCACCAGCGCTGCCCAATCCCTTCCTGGCCCAGATGGGACTGGAGGATCCCACCCTTGAACGGCTGCGGGATCAGTTTGCCTATCGAATCAAAGCCGATCTATGCCTGCCCTTGTTGTTGGTGCGCCCGCAGCGGCTGAGGAGCGGCTCATCTCGACCGGGTCGGCTCTTCTACCTGCCTGAGCCAGACATTTGGCGACGCGGGGATCGCATCTACTACCTGGAGCGCGTTTCCAGCCCTGTGGATGCCGGTGCTCTCTCCGCCAAAGAGTCTGATTCCCAAGAATGGGATCCGTCGGCAGCCGTTCGCGTTCGCGACAGCGGTGCGGAGCACAACAGTGGGATAGAGTCTTTGGTGCTGCCCCAGTATGTTGAGGGCGTCAAGCTCCACTTTGATCTCTAGCCAGCCAGCGGCCACTGGGGATGAGCGAGCACCCTTGCACCTGCTCAGGCCGACCCAGATAAACCCAAGCAAAGGTGCCGCTATCCAGTTGCACCCACTGCCGTTCGTACACCCGCGGGTGGTCTTCCAGCTCGTCCAATCGGGGCAATAGACTCAAGGGGATGCGGTAGCACTCGCCGTAGAGCCGGTTTCGGCCACGAACTGCCATCGGGTAGGGGCCGAGACTGTAAAGATCAATGTGGTTGAGGCTGTCTGTCCCCAAAAATTCTGCCCCCTGCAGCAAGCTGTGGTATTGGCCGCCCCGCAGCAGGGATCCGTAGACAAAAACCACTGTGGTCGGTTGCATAGCGTTGCGGAGTAATACAGCTGCTTCACAGTGCCTTGAAAATTAGGGAGATTGCGTCCATTTTTGGCCAATGCGCGGCTCCGACCCGGCCAGTAGGCGCTCGATGTTGCGCCGATGAGCACCGATCACATACACCCCGCCCGCCAACGCAAACAACAAATACGGCAAAGGTTGAGCTGTTGCCCACATCACCACCGGAGCCGCCACTGCCGCCAGCAGGGAGCTGAAGGAAACGATGCGGGTGAGGGCGAGCCCCAGCAGCCAGACGCCGAAAGTTGTCAGGGCTACCGGCCAAGCCATAGCCAACAAGATCCCCAGGCTGGTGGCCACCGATTTGCCCCCCCTGAAGCCCAGCCAGCAGGAACGGCTATGGCCGATCACTGCGAACAATGCCGCCAAAACCACCCACCACGCGGATCCCAAGGCCGATCCCAGAGCCACTGCTGCTGCCCCCTTGGCAGCATCCACCAGCAACACCAGCAGGGCGGGCCCCTTGCCCAACGTCCGCAACACATTGGTTGCTCCGGTAGAGCCGGATCCCTGTTGGCGAATATCGATGCCTCCCCACCAACGGCCTACCCAGTAGCCGGTTGGAATGGATCCCAGGAGATAGCCCCCCAGCACCGCAAGAAGAGCCGTAAGCAATGCAGGCATAGCAGGATCTGGAACGCTCTTCCCTCACTTTGCCACAGGGTCTGGGCTGCAACTGGGATCTTGCCCCGTCCGGGAGCTTTTGGCTGCTCGCGGCCTCGTCTGCAACACCGTTACGTTCGCGCCAGCGGTGCGGAGCACTTTCCCCCTGCCGTGGGCCCCGAAGAGGCGGGACAGAGTTCTCTCCACCCAATATCGAGAGTCGCTAAATATCGAGAGCCGCCAGATCCAAATGGGCACTGTGGGCCTCAATAAACTCCCGTCGGGGACCAACAGCATCTCCCATCAAGATGGTGAAAATGCGATCCGCCTCCACCGCATCTTCGATGGTGATTTGTTTGAGGGTGCGCGTTGCCGGGTTCATGGTGGTCTCCCAAAGTTGTTCGGGCATCATTTCCCCCAGACCCTTGAACCGTTGGATGGTGTACTTGGTGTTGGCAGGCAGCCCCCGCAGGATCTGGTCTTTCTCGGCGTCGCTGTAGCAATAGCGAACATTGTTGCGGCCCCACTCGATTTTGTAGAGCGGCGGACAGGCGATATAGACATAGCCCTGTTCCAGAAGCGCCTTTTGATAGCGGTAGAAAAAGGTCAGCAACAGGGTGCGAATGTGGCTACCGTCCACATCGGCATCGGTCATGAGGATGATGCGGTGGTAGCGCAGTTGGCTGGGATCAAATTCATCGCCTTTAACTCCCAAACCCAGCGCTGTGATCATGGCCTGAATTTCGGCGTTTTTGTAGATCTTGGCGGGATCTGCCTTTTCAATGTTGAGAATCTTGCCGCGCAGGGGCAACACCGCCTGAAACTGCCGATCCCGACCTTGTTTGGCGCTGCCCCCTGCAGAGTCGCCTTCCACCAAATACACCTCAGACTCCGCCGGGTCGCGGCAACTGCAATCGGCCAACTTCCCCGGCAGCGTGGAAGATTCCAGGGCAGATTTGCGCCGCACCAATTCTCTGGCCCGCCGGGCTGCCTCGGCAGCATTGAAGGACTGGATGGCCTTATCGACGATCCCCCTGGCCACGTTGGGGTTGAATTCCAAGTACTCCGTGAGCGCCTCGGAGACGAGGGTTTGCACAATGCCCCGCACCTCGGTGTTGCCCAACTTGGTTTTGGTTTGCCCCTCAAACTCGGGGTTGGGCACCTTGACCGAGACGATGGCCGTCAACCCCTCGCGCACATTTTCTCCGGCCAGGTTGCTGTCGGAATCTTTCAGCTTGTTGAGCTTGCGGGCTTGACTGTTGATGGTGAGGGTAAGAGAGGTTTTCAAGCCCTCCAGGTGGGTACCCCCTTCGTTGGTGCGGATGTTGTTGGCAAAGCCGATCAAATTGTCGGTGTACACATCCGAGCACCACTGCAGCGCTACTTCCACCTCCACGCCATCCCGCTCCCCTTGGATGTAGATAATGTCGGAGTGGATGGGCGTTTTTTCGTGGTTGATGAAGGCTACATATTCCTTGATGCCGCCTGCATATTGATAGGTTTCGCAGTGGGGCGGATCCCGCCGCAGATCGCTGAAGGTGATTTTCAAGCCGGCATTGAGGTAGGCCAATTCGCGAAAGCGGGCCGCCAGCAGGGCATAGTCAAACTCTCGCTCGGGAAAGATCAGCCCATCCGGCTTGAAGCGCACCTCTGTACCCCGCCGATTGGATCCCTTGGGTTGGGGTTCAGATTTCAGGGATCCCACCACCGCCCCGCGCTCGAAACGTTGAAAGTAAACCTTGCCCTCTCGCCAAACCGTCACCTCCACCCATTCGGAGAGGGCATTCACCACCGACACGCCCACCCCGTGCAGCCCACCGGAGACTTTGTAGCCGCCACCGCCAAACTTGCCCCCCGCGTGCAGCACCGTCAGCACCGTAACCAGAGCCGACTGCCCGGTTTTGGGGTGGATGTCCACCGGAATGCCGCGGCCATTGTCCAAAACGGATACCGAGCCGTCGGGATGCAGGCTGATCTGAATATCGTCGCAATAGCCGGCCAGGGCCTCATCAACGGAGTTGTCCACCACCTCGTACACCAAATGGTGCAACCCCTTCGGCCCAGTGGAGCCAATGTACATGCCAGGGCGTTTGCGCACAGCCTCCAAGCCTTCCAAAACTTGGATCTGCTCTGCACCGTAGTTTTCCGTCATTCCCAACTCCAATCCCGAGGAAGGCTCCCGGCCAAGATCAACAGAAACCCAGAAAAATTGACCTTAAAGGCCAGGAATCAGCTTATCATCAAAAAACTGTCCCCATGATAGCACAAAAGGCTAGAACGGCCACACAGGCGCTTCTGAGGGCCAAGTTCAGGATGGGATGCAGGTACGGAAGTCAGGCCGTCTTGCCGAACTCTAACCCAGAAAGCTCTCCACCAACCCAGGCGGCGGCTGCACGTGAAGCGCGCCTTTTTCCAAATCCACGACGGGCACCAGGGCTTTCACAAAGGGGATCAACACCTGCCGGTGATCAGGGGTTGTTATCTCCAGCACATCCTGGCCGGCTGCCAAAATCCCCGAAACCTGTCCCAGCAGCTCCCCCTGGCGATAGACGGTCAAGCCGATGAGATCGCGGTAGTGGTACTCTTCCGGCTGCAAGGGCAAGCGGTGGGAAGCCGGTACCAGCAGCCTAGCCCCCACCCAGGTCTCAGCCACCGTTCGATTGGGGATCCCTTCCAGTCGCACCAAATAAAGACCCTTAGCCGGGAAAAACTGCCCCTCGATCAAGGGGTGCAGCAGGGGCTCGGGATCCGTATCCCGCTGCAACCAGCGTGGTCCAGGCTCTGTGAAGCGCTCTGGAAAATCCGACCAGCACCTAACCCGCAGCCAGCCCCGCAAGCCGTGGGCCGCCACCACCTGTCCCACCAGCAGCCAATCGGGATCCCGGGCCATCATGGTCGGTCAAACTCAGTCGAGCCGCGGAAAGTCCACTTCGGTTGGGAAAGAAGCCGGGGTACGCAGCTTCTGAGAGGCCGCCGCGCGAGATCCTTCCCCACCCTTGGCCACGTCCACCATGGAGAGCAGCCCTTGCAGGGTGCCAGGGATCGAATTGGGATCCATGAAGATTACCTTGGCGCTGGGACTGCTGCCTACCTTGAAGCCCATGTCGATATAGTTTTGCGCCATCAGGTATTGCAACGCATTGGCTGCCTCTGGATTCTCCCGCAGCGTGGCGGCGATGGTCTTGATGGCTTCAGCCGTGCCCTCAGCCAACAGCAGCCGCTCCCGTTTCTCCGCTTCTGCCCGCAATAGCTGCGCCTTGGCGGCCCCAGCCGCTTGGTTGATGCTGGCCTGCTGCTCCCCTTCTGATTTCAGAATGGCGGCCCGCTTCTCCCGCTCGGCAGCCATCTGCTTTTCCATCGAGTCTTGCACAGTCTTAGAGGGTTGAATGTCCCTGACTTCCACGCGCGTGATCTTGATCCCCCAGGGATCTGTGGCCTCGTCCAGCTCTGTCAAAAGGCGGGCGTTGATCTCGGCGCGGGAGGAAAAGGTTTGATCCAAATCCATGCGGCCAATTTCTGCCCGCAGAGCCGTCAGCACCAGGTTAACCAAAGCCCGCTGCACGTCCTCCACCGCATAGCGGGCCTTGATCATGTCGGTGATGCGCCAATAGACCACCGCATCGGCCATCAAAGAGACGTTGTCGCTGGTGATGCACTGCTGAGGAGGCACGTCCAACACCTTCTCGCGGATGGTTTCCTGGAACACAATCCTATCGATAGGGGGAAGAATAAAGTGCAATCCTGGGGTCAGCTTGCGATGAAACCTGCCCAAACGCTCCACCAATGCCTCATACCCCTGGCTGATGATTTTGACCGAGTTGAACAGGTAGCCGACAAAGATCAGGGCAATGGCCGCTAAGATACCTGGCATAGGGCTTTTCTCCTAAGGGGGAGTTCAGTCCCCATTCTAGACGGTTGCTGGGACTGCTCCCTTAGCTCAATCACATCTCAACAGAAACGCGATGGACCAAGTATGATCTGCAGCTCTGCGGAACGTCCGGAGCTTCTTAAGATTTTTCGGGCCGCAACCGACAACTTGAGGCCACCCAGCAGAAGTCTGGTGAGGGGATCCCGCCCATGAAACTGAGCAGCAGGAATCTAGAAGTTGCTTTGAACAAAATCTATGACGTGATCGTGGCCGGAGGAGGAGCAGGGGGGTTGTCGGCGGCAATCTATCTGGCTCGTTATGGATTGAGTTGCCTGGTGGTGGAGAAGGGCAGAGGCCGCTCTTTTTGGATGCAGGATTTGCGCAATTATCTGGGATTGCCTCCGACCACTCCCGGACGAGAGCTGTTGCGACAGGGAACAGAGCACGCCCTCAGTTTAGGGGTAGATTACCTGCGCGGTTTTGTGGAAGATGCCACCGATGAGGGAGACCTCTTTGCGGTCAAAGTCAAGGTGGGAAAAGTTAACAGCCTCTACCCCATTTTTCGGAGCAAATATCTGATTGCAGCAACCGGCATTATGGACGAGCTGCCTCAGTTGTCGGATATGCAGAATGTTTACGACTACGCCGGCTATTCACTGCATGTCTGTATGATCTGCGACGGCTATGAAATGCGGGATCAAAAGTCAGTGTTGATCGTCAATTCGGAAGATCGGATCAATACAGCTTTTGTCCTCAACTGGTTTACACCCTATATCTCGGTGTTGACCCACGGCCTCTGCTCGGTCGGCCCCGACATGCGCAAAAAACTGGCGGATCATGGCTACCCCCTCTACGAATCTCCTATTCGCCGCTTTCTTGGAGAAAACCATCAATTGCAGGGTGTGGAGCTGGAAGATGGCACTTACATCGAAGCAACTACCGGCTTGGTGGCGATGGGCGCCAGATACCACAATGCCTATTTGAAAGGGATCCCCGGCTTGAAATGGCAAGGGGAAAACCTGTTGACCGACGAGTGGTGTCGCACTGCCCATCCGCGGCTGTTTGCGCTGGGCGATTTGAAGCAGGGCCTGAACCAAGTGTCGATTGCGGTTGCCGATGGTACCTTAGCTGCCACAGCCATTTGGCGGGACATCCGACGGGCCTCGCCTGCACGTAAATGGGAAGAGCGGCTGCTCTCGCCACCTGGGATCCCAGGGCCTTCCGGATCCTCACTAAATTGATGGGCTCTATCGAGCTTGGGTGGCTTCTGTCCTATGATTGGTTGCGAAGGATTAAGCCATTCCATGCACTCTCTGAAAGCGTTGAAAGCGTTGATATTTTGCCTAGCCTTCCTACTGGTTGGACTGATCTACTACTGCACGGTAGAGGCCCAGCCTCTTTTTGAGCTGAACCTGACGGCCACCTCGGAATACAACCTCATTCTCCCCATTGAAAGCATTCGGGTGGTGCGCGGCGTCAATCCCCAAGATTTGCTCATTTATTTATCAGCTCCTTCGGCAGCCTGGATCCATCAAGAAGAGGTGAACGGGCATTATGTGATCGACATCCCCTACGGAGTCATTACCCATACAACAACCGTCGAGATTGCCTCGGATCTGCCCTATCGACTGAGCTGGGGCAACCAAAATGAGCAGACGGGGCGACTGTTGATTACCCCTGCTCCCCCTCGTGTGGAGGTGTTTCTGCAGCATAGCTGGATCCCGGATCCCGACTTTCTCGATCCGGCGGAAAACAGCCAACCTTTGCAACTGCCCTTGGAAGAAATGCTGGGGCCTTTACTGGAGGTGCCGCCTCGTTCTGCCTTTCTGACCATTGACGATGGCCCCTGGCCCCAATCCACCCCCCGACTTTTACAGGTTTTGGATGATCTTCAAATCCCGGCCACTTTCTTTGTTATCGGCACCCACGTTTCCCGATTTCCTGAATTGGCTCAATTGATCCAGGCCCATCACCACACCCTAGCCAATCACACTTTTACCCACGATTATCAACGTCTCTACGGAAGCAACGAGCTGTTTTATGCTGAGGTGGATCAGACAACCCAACTGCTCAAAACGCTGAACTTGGATCCCCAACTGGTTGTTCGCCCACCGGGAGGTTTTCGCCTAGATTCTGCTTTGCGTCGCTCTCTGGAGCAGGCAGGATATCGAGTTCTTTACTGGAACATGAGCCCGGAAGATGCTTACGCCGGCCAAAGTGCAGCCCAACTTTTGGAGCGTGTTCGAGCCCAGTTGCCGGCGATCCAGGCTTCCGATCAGCCCCTGGTTTTGCTGCTGCACGATCGCTGGCCCCACACCGCAGAGGCCCTGCCGGATATCGTCGCCGCTATTGAAGGGGCGGGCTATCGCTTTTTGCCCTGGCCGGCCTTCAGGGATCCCGTTTGAAGGGCTGGCAACAGGTTTTCTGGCTTGAGGACTCCGACCCGCCTTTGCCGGCTGGGGATGTTCAAAGAAGGGCTGCATCTCGCTCAGCTCAGCAGCGTTGCCCAGAGATGACGGCAGCCCGTACCTTGACAACCCTTTCCCCAAGTAGCACATTAAAAGTTTACAGGACTTGGCTGCGGGCCGAGGAAGATGAGCGAGAGGACATTATTCGATAAGGTGTGGGATGCCCATACGGTGCGGATTTTGCCCTCTGGGCAGACGCAGTTGTTCATCGGCCTGCACCTAATTCACGAGGTGACCAGCCCGCAGGCTTTTGCCATGCTGCGGGAGCGTCATCTGCCGGTTCTGTTTCCCGAGCGGACGGTGGCCACAGTGGATCACATCATTCCCACCGACAACCGGGCACGGCCTTTTGCGGATCCCTTGGCAGAGGAGATGATCCAGGAATTGGAGCGCAATTGCCGGCAATACGGCATCCGTTTCTACAACAGTGGCTCCGGTCGGCAGGGGATCGTGCATGTGATTGCCCCGGAGCAAGGGTTAACTCTGCCGGGGATGACCATCGCCTGTGGGGACAGCCACACCTCTACCCACGGGGCCTTTGGGGCCATTGCTTTTGGGATCGGCACCAGCCAGGTGCGAGACGTATTGGCCACCCAAACTTTGGCTTTGTCCAAGCTCAAGGTGCGCCGCATTGAGATCCACGGCAAGTTGGGGCCGGGAGTTTACGCTAAGGATGTAATTCTGCACATCATCCGCAAGCTGGGGGTCAAAGGCGGGGTGGGCTACGCCTACGAGTACGGGGGCAGTGCCATCGAAGCCATGAGCATGGAAGAGCGCATGACCCTCTGCAACATGTCCATCGAGGGAGGAGCCCGCTGTGGCTACGTCAACCCCGATGCGGTGACCTTTGAGTATTTGCGGGGGCGAGAGTTTGCCCCCCAGGGATCCGATTGGGAAGAGGCGGTAGCCTGGTGGAGAAGCCTGGCCAGCGATGGCGATGCCCGCTACGACGATGTGGTGGTCTTCCAAGCCGCAGACATTGCGCCGACGGTTACTTGGGGGATCACCCCCGGCCAAGGGATTGGGGTGGATGAGCGGATCCCTGCCCCCGAGGATCTGCCGGAAAGCGAGCGGGAACTGGCCAAAGAGGCCTACGCCTACATGGACTTGCAGCCGGGGGATCCCATTGTAGGGACACCGGTGGATGTCTGCTTCATCGGCAGTTGCACCAATGGCCGCTTGAGCGACCTGCGGGAGGCAGCCAAGATTGCCAAGGGGCGGCGGGTGGCCCCAGGGGTGAAGGCGTTTGTGGTGCCCGGCTCAGAACGGGTAAAGCAGGAAGCAGAACAGGAGGGCTTGCGGGAGATCTTCGAGGCGGCAGGGTTTGAGTGGCGGGATCCCGGTTGCTCCATGTGTTTGGCGATGAACCCGGATCGGCTGGTGGGGCGCCAGATCAGCGCCTCTTCTTCCAACCGCAACTTCAAGGGCCGCCAGGGATCCCCCAGCGGGCGTACTCTGCTCATGAGCCCGGCCATGGTGGCAGCAGCGGCAGTCAGCGGCAAGGTGGTGGATGTGCGGACACTGCTTTAACCAACCGTCTCTCAGGCATAGCGGGGACTGGATTTGAACCAGTGACCTTCGGGTTATGAGCCCGACGAGCTACCAGGCTGCTCTACCCCGCGGCGCTTTTCTAGCCTAGCTTGTCCTCCGGCTAACCGGCAAGCCTACGCCTAAGTTTCGCCCTTTTGTGTGGGTATTGTCTTCGGGGATCCCCGTCGCACCTGGATGAGCTGGGCGGTGATGCTGATGGCAATCTCGGCGGGGGTTTCGGCGTGGATCTCCAGACCGATGGGGGCAAAGAGCCGACTAAAGGCGGTCTCCGGGATCCCTTCCTGGGCCAGGGACAGGCCGCAGTGGCCCGCTCCGACGATCAGCAGGGTGGGGGAAGGGAGGAGGGGCTCGACCCAGGATCCCGCGAGGAGCTGTGGGCGGGATGGCAGGGGGGCAAAGTGCTCCGCACCGCTGTCGCTAAGGCTGAGGTAGGGGAACCCCTGAGGATGGAGGGGAGTGATCAGCCAAGCCCTTTGCCCTTGGGTCAGAGCCTGGAGGATCTGGGCCACCAACGTTTGGGCAAGGGATCCCTGCCATCGCTGTAGCCAAATGTGCATCCGTCCCCCGCAAACGCCCAGGGGAGGGCTGTTGAGATCGAGGGAAACCGGCATCCCAGCCGGCGAGGACTCCCCATCGCCATCGCCAACGGGAACAGCGGTCTGCAAAAGGGTTTGCGCTCGGGCAATGACTTCCGCTTCGGCAGCCCCACCGCCAACAGTGCCCAACAGGGTGCCATCGGATCCCACGGCCAGTTTTGCCCCCGCCTGGCGAGGCACAGATCCCTGGGTGCGGACCACCGTGGCCACCACCAGCGGCCCGCGGGAGAGCATGACTCTAGTCAATAATAAGCTCAACTATACTGAAAATAATGTATAAGAAAATAATGTATAATATGTTCAGTACGGATTACTACCAGTTGATCTTTCTGTTTACTTTCGAGTCTGCCAACATGGTAGCCAAAGCAAAGCAGAAAATTGGTAGTAAGACGACACGGAAACTGCGCTTTGGGTATTCTACTCAAAGCTTTGCGGGATACCGCCATTCTGTTTGGAAACAAGCAGAATGCTATCGCTGCATAGTTGAACAGTGATGTTCAGCAGTGTTCAGCGTAAATGTATCAGCATGTCTGCCAACTGTCGGGAAAAGGTCTCGTCCACCTCAGCCTCGGTTATGCCTACGGCACCCTAGCGGGAACGGTCAGGAACTCAATGATCAAGAAAGCCCCTCTAGGATGGCCTGATGGAAGGCAACCCGGAAAGCCTGGAATCCGTTCTCCTGCCGACCGTGGTAGACGGCGTTGGTGAGCAGCGTCACCACCAGCTCCCGCTCTGGATCGATCCACAGGGAGGTTCCGGTGAAGCCGGTGTGGCCGAAGGCGCTGGGGCTGAACGGGGAGCTGCTGGCCAAGGGATCCGGAGAGCGCAAGGCAAACCCCAAACCCCGGCGCTCGTGACAGCGGTGGGCATCACCTTGCCGAGGCAACTGCTCGCGGGTCATTTCCCTCACCGTTTGGGGCTGCAGCAGGGATCCCGTCAAAAAACTCTCCCCGAAAGCAGCTACTTCCTCTGCCGTGGCAAACAGTCCGGCATGGCCGGCGATCCCGCCCAGGCGGGCGGCATTTTCGTCGTGAACCTGCCCCTGCAGGCGGCGCTTTCGCCAAGGACACAGCTCGGTGGGGGCACAAGAGACAGAGACAGGGGGTGGGTCAAAGGGATCCCCTGGATAAAACTGAGTTTGGCTCAGGCCCAGAGGCTGCAAGATCCGGGCGTACAAGATCTGATCCAGACGGGTTCCGCTCAGACGTTCCAAAGCCAGCCCCAGCAGGATCAATCCAAGATCGCTGTAGACTGTGCGGGATCCCGGTCTGTAGGCCAAAAAGGTGTGCAAAGCCATGTGCCGGGCAGATTCGGCATCGGGCTGTCGAAAAAGGGGCCGCCAGGCGGGCAAACCGGCGGTGTGGGCCAGCAACTGCCGCACCGTCACCTGTTCTGTTGCAACAAGCTGGCCTAAGGATTCCGGTTCCACAGCAATCCATTTCCCCGGCTGCAGAGGATCTTCATAGGGGGCAATGGGGCGGGATCCCTGAAACTCCGGCAACAGGAGACTCACCGGTTGATCCAGCAGCAACGCTCCGGCTTCCACCAGGGCCATGCAGGCGGTGGCGGTGTAGAGCTTGGTCAGCGAGGCCAGGTCAAAACGGGTGGCCGAGGTTGTCGGTTGGCGCCGGGTCTCAGGGTCGAGATGGCCTGCCGCCCTTGAGTAGATACACCTTCCCTTGTGGCGGATGACCACCTGGGCAGCGGGGAAAAGGTGCGGAATGGCAGAGTTGAGCAGCCCCTCCAGCAAGGCTGGATCCCAACCCATCTGCTTCTCCTCCTGGCTTGGGGATCCCCAGTCCAACAAACAACTTGTAACGGTGTTTACAAAAGCCTACCGCTTCCCCAGCTAGGATGCCACCACGGCAGGCTACATCATCAAGGGATCCCGAGTGCGGCTGGAGTTGTTGCAAGCTTTTTTGAACGTGGTGGAAACGGGCAGCTTTTTGGCCGCTGCTCGCCTCAGCGGTCTGACCCAATCGGCCATTAGCCGCCAGATCCAGGCCCTGGAGGAAGCGGTGGGGGCTCCGCTGTTGCATCGCAAAAGCCCGGTGGCCCTAACTGTGGCCGGGGAACGGCTTTTGCCCCATGCCCGTCGCATCTGTCAAGAATGGCAGCGGGCTCAGGAAAGCATTCGAGAATGGCTGCAGGGCCAGCAAACTGAGCTCTGCATTGCCGGGATCCATTCCCTGATCGCCCATCAACTGCCGCCGGTGCTGCAACAGTTTTGCCGGGAGTACCCAGAGGTGCAGTTGCGGGTTACCGCTCTGGGCAGCGACCGCGCCTTGAAGGTGCTCAGGGATGGGCTGGTGGACGTGGCCCTGGTAATGGAGAATCCCCTGATGACCCGGGGGGCAGAACTGGTGGTGGAGCCACTGTACTCCGAGCCGATTCAAGTATTGATGCCCGCCACCCATCCCCTCAGCCGCTACGAGCGGATCCCCTGGAAGGTGCTGGCGGAGTATCCCCAGGCTGTGTTCAAGGATGGCTATGCTATGCGCTCCTTGGTGGGATCCCATCTGGCCCGGCAGGGGCTTCCCCTCAAAGCAGCCCTGGAACTGAACACCTTGGATGCCTTTCGGGGGGTGGTGCGACAGGGGCAGCTCATTGCCCTCCTGCCGGAGTCGGCCCTGGTGGACTGCTGCGCCGATCCGGATTTGCAGGTGCGGCCCACCGAGCCCCCCCTATTGAGGCGACAGGTGGTTATGGTTACCACCAGCGATCGCTATCGGATCCCTCCCATTCGCCGGTTTTTGCAGTTGGCCGCCCAGCTTATCAGGCAGTCTGGTAATGCTGAGCCTGCTTCCGGCGCAGATCCCCATTGGCCCTCTGCTGGGCTGTTGTCGGTTTTGTAGAGACCTTTTGTAGAAATTTCTGGTCAAATACCCATATCGGTAGTTTCAAGTGTTCCGCCCTTATCTCCCCCTATCCTGAGTAGCCCAGCGCTCCCGACCGCCGATGCTATGAGCCAAGAGTTTCGCGAGCTGTTGAAAAAAATCGGCAGCGGCACCCACACCCACCAGGATCTCAGCCGGGCAGAGGCCGCCAGCGCTGCTCGAATGCTCCTGCGGGGGGAGGCCACTCCCGCCCAGATCGGGGCTTTTTTAATTGCCCACCGCATCAAGCGCCCCACTGCCGAGGAGCTGGCCGGTATGTTGGATGCCTACGCAGAAGACGGCCCTCTTCTGCCCCGGCAGGATCTGCCTCATCCCTTGATCATCTTTGGCCATCCCTACGATGGCCGCTCGCGGACGGCACCGCTGGGGGTGCTGGTGGCTTTGCTGCTGGCAGCGGCAGGGTCAGCCGTTTTGCTGCATGGCTCTGGCTTCTGTCCCACCAAGTATGGGCTGCCTTTGGAAACGGTGTGGCGGAGCTTGGGGGTAGATTGGCGGGGGCTATCCCTGGAGCGGGTGGGGCAACTGCTGGAACAAACCGGGCTGGGATTTTTGTATTTGCCCACCTGTTTTCCCCAGGCTCAGGCTCTGATGGACTACCGGGATCAAATCGGCAAGCGCCCCCCCTTGGCCACCTTGGAGCTGGTCTGGACACCCTACCAAGGCCCCTTTCACCTGGTGGCCGGGTACGTGCATCCTCCCACCGAGGCCACGATGCTGGAGCTGTTTGCCCTGCGGGAGATTCGGCAATTCACCACCGTCAAAGGTTTGGAAGGCAGTTGCGACCTGCCGCGGGAACGGGCGGCCATTCTCAACCAGGGCGGGAAACGGCTGCTCTTGAAGGCCAGAGATTGCCACTTGGCAGGCCCGGAGATTCCTCTCTCCGGAGAGAAAGAGCTGCTCCGGCAGATGCAGCAGGTGCTCAGCGGGGATCCCTGTGAACTCACCCCAGCCGCTCTCTGGAATGGGGGTAGCTATCTGTGGCTCCTCGGCCACGCCCCATCCTTGCCAGAAGGGATCCAACAGGCGGAAGACCTGCTTCGCTCTGGACGGGTGATGGAGAAGCTGAAACAACTGATCCGGGTGATCGACCTCTCCTAGGGCTGGGATCCCCTGTTTTGATGGCTGGAGTCAAGCTCTCCAGCCCAGGAAAGAAAGCCCCCTGGCCAGCTCCAGGGGGCAAGAAGGGAAAGGTTGGATCCTTCAGGGCAACAACTCTTCGATGGCCTCCTCCTTGGTGTTGGTGCGGCGGGAGAGGGTGCGGCGGTCGAAAGTCATGTGGATCTCCCGGTTTTGCTCGCCATCGGCAGCCACCGCAAAGATGGGGAAGTCGATGTTGCCGTCTGGGAAGGCCATGTGGAAGCGGAAGGTGCCATCGGGGTTGAGCTGGATCTTCCGCCCGCCAATGGTGACGGTGGCATCCGGCTCTGTGGCCCCATAGACAATCAGCTCGGCATCGGCCACCAGCCAGAACTTGCGAGAGCGCTGCGGCAGCACTTCGGAAGCCCCCGAGAACAGGCCCAAGCCGGATCCCGAAGCCATCCAAGGAGCAGCAGGCACTTCGGCCATGGCCATCCCCATCATGCCCACACCCGAGGGGATGATAAACGAGCTGATGGCCTGCTCGGGCACCAATTGGCGGCTGCCCATCTGGTGGCTGCCAAACAGGGATCCCGCCACCCGCATCGCCTCAAAGCCACCCACCATTTCCAGGAAGGGATCGACCGTGGCACCCTGCTGCGGCTCATCGCCCTTGTAGGCCACCACGCCCATGCCGGTGGCGCTGCGCTTGTAGGGCTCGCTGAGCTGGTAGAGGGTGCGGCCCTGCAGGGCCATATCGAAGGGCACCGTCAGGAAATGCTCTTCAAACCAGTCGGAGGGAAAGACCGGCGGCACCATCACCGCCGCCGAGCGGGCCAACATCAGCCAGCGGCCATCTGCCGTCCGGTAGCCAATTTCCACAATGTAGGAACGATCGCTCACCGGGATCGGCAAATACCACTCCCGCGCCAACTCATCACAGGGGTACTCCTGCATGCTGTGGGCCGGCTGGTAGCTGAAATCGATATCCGTCACATCGTAGAGGCGCAGCGCCAACTGTTGGCCGCCCTCGCGGCGCTTGCTTTCTTTAGCCTCGTTGGGCACATCCCAATAGGCGTAGGCCCACTGGGGATCCCGCGGCAGCAAAACGATGCGGCTTTCCCCATAGCCCTCCGGCAGATCCCCCAGCCCTTTGTCCACATCGGCCAGATCCGTCTTGCCGGCAACCTCTTGACCCCTAAACTTCGTTTGGGTGACCGATTCTTGCCCCTTGGGCTCCGGCATGGCATCGACAGGGCGGCCAGCTTTGACTTGGGCCTCTCGAATGGCCTCAATCAGCTGGTCTTTGGTCATGCGGCTGTACTTGGGGATCTGATAGCGGGCAGCTTCTTCCCGCAACTGCCGGATGGTCATTTCTTCCAACGGGATCCGCTCTTGTGGCATGGTCGGGGTCTCCTGTCTTCGACAAATCGGGCTTCGTGCAATGCTCCAGCTTTTGTCCTATGGGCCGATCCCAGCTTGTGGTTCTGAGGACAACCTTGAACCTGCTGATGTATCGGCTTGCCTCGGGCTCTCCAGCCGCTGATGACCACAGGTGGGGATCAACGGGGATCATCAAGAATGATGAACCCATGTTTGCGTATTTTTGCCTGTCGGTCAAGACCCTGGGGATCGCTGGGGATCAATCTCTTGTTCTCCGACCCACCTTTAGGGAGAGGCCAGGAGCCCCAGCTGCTCTCAAGCCAAGGGGAAGACTGCGCGGGATCCCCTGCCGAACCGGCCCTGCCTGGGTAGCATGGGGGAGGATGAGCGGTTGCCGAGCGGGCCGCAGGTTTTGAGGCCAAGAGGTGTGGGCATGAGGTGGTGGAAGTATAGGATTCAAGGCATACGGATCCAAGGGAGCTGGGCAGCGCTGGGGATCCTGCTGGCGGGGCCGGTCTTGCCGGTGGAAGCTGTGGATGCCCAAACGCTGTTTCCTCCCCTTTACCGCTTGCAAGGGGGATCCCCTACCCTGCCCGCTTCTGAAGCAACGCCCTGGCGTCCAGTAACCCAGGATTCTGTTCCGCTCCCACAAACAGATCAAGCCGATCCAAAAGTCCAGCCGGCCCAACCCGGCCATGGAGAAGTGGCAGAAGGCCCGGTTTTCGATCTGGATCTGTTGCGGCAGTTCGGCACCAGCCCTGGCGGCAGTGGCTCTGGATCCCGGCAGGGGGAAGTGATCGGGCCGGGCAGCGGCCAGAGTGGGGTGCGCGGAGCCAGTCCTGGCTCAGGGGTGGGCACAGGCCAAGGGCCAGGGGGCGGAACGGGTCTGGAGGCGGGATCCCAGCGGCGGGAACCGCAAGTGACAGGGTTGATTGTGGATGCACGAGGCTTGGATTTCTTGCCTAGCCAGTCAATGCGCTTGTTTGATCCCGATGGCAATCAAGTCTATACCCCCGTTACTCTTGGCCAAGACCTCAACGCGGCCTTTGTGGGCAGCGAGGGCACAGCTGCCTATGCCACCTCGGAAGAGCAGGCCCGCTCACTGGTGAACCGCATCGGGGAACGGCCTCACCGCATTCGTGCCATCCGCACCCTGGGCTACGACCTGGTGATTTCCGCCGAAGATGCTTTTAGTCTGCGCCAGATGAATGCGACAGATGGCTTTCTGGATCGCTTTGCTGTGGTGGTCATCTGGGATGGCAGCCAAGCCAGTCTCCCCTGAGGCCCAGGGATCCCAGCATGGCCATCAAAGCACAGGACAGAGGAATGCTAGCCTAGCAAAAGTGCTCTGTCTGCACCACCCGCACCACCTCCAGCGGGGTTGATATCTTCCTGGGGATCCCAGCCTTATGCAACGGTTTGCCAACCAACCTCTGCGGGAACATCCCCACCTGGCGGTGTTTTCCTCCAGCAAGGTGGGCAATTTTGTGGTTACCATCCCGCTGTTGCGGGGCCTCAAGGAAAAATACCCCGGCTGTGTGCTGGATTTTTTTGGCAGCGAGATTACCCGCGACTTTGAGCTCCACTGCCCCTACATCGACTTCAGCTTTCCTCTCTACAGCCGTCGTCCCGATTACCTCGAGGCCCTGACCGCTGCTGTGCGAGAACGGGTGACCCAGGCCGGCCCCTACGACTTGGCCATCAATTGCGACGAGTTTAGCGAGCTCAACCTGGTGGCGGTAACGGCCCTGCGCCCCCAGTACATTGCCGGGGCCGGCTTGACTCTGGATTTTCGCCGCAAGTTGGACCCCGGCTCCGACCCGGTGCAGCGCATGCTCCAAGACGACGACTGGAACAGCCTGGAGTTTTTGCAGCGCTACAAAGATATCCTCACCAGCAACTACATCGCCGAAATCTTCTGTCGCCTGGCGTACGTGGAGACGGATTTTTTCCGCCTGGAGCTGCCCAGCCGGGATCCCGGTTTTCCGGTGCCAGAGGTCTTGGTGCACATCACCACTACCCGCCGCGCCAAGATGTGGCCTCTGGAGTACTGGCGGCAGGTGATCCAGTGGTGCCAAGGCCAGGGCCTGCAGGTGGGGCTAATCGGCAGCGCGCCGGAGCTGCAGCGATCCCTCTACCACGGCGGCAGCAGCGAAGACGAACTGCTGGCGCAAACGGGAATGGTTGACCTGCGGGGCAAAACCAGCCTCATGGAGCTGGCGGGGGCCCTGAAGCGGGCGCGGGTGTGTATCTCCGTGGATGCGGGGCCGATGCACATCGCGGCGGCAGTGGGCTGTCCCACCATTGCCCTGTTTGGCAACGATGCCGATGGGGATGGGGCCAGCCCGGTGCGACTGTGGGCTCCTCGTCTGCCCCACGTCTATCTCACCCAAACCGCCTACAAGTGCCGGGTCTGCGCAGAGAACAAGTTCAAAAACGAAACCTGCCTGGTGGAGGGTCATCCCTGTATGGCCCATCTCAAGCCGGAAACGGTCATCGGCTACTTGAAAGAGATTCTCAAGCAAACCTAGAGGTTCCACGCCCTCACCCCCAGCCCCTCTCCCAAAGAGAGAGGGGAGCTATGGAGCGACGGGGTGAGTTGTTTCATGGCTACTTGAAATGGCCATGTCTTGGGATCCCCATCTTTTTCCCCCTGGGAATCAGGGGGGCCGGTGGGCAGCAAGGAGTGCCCAGGGGCGCAGTTCGGATCCCTGGAAGTCCGTTTAAGCTGAGAGTTCAAGGCTGAAAACTTAGTGCCTAAACCATTTGGGTGTGAGCTGTGACTTTGGAGATGTGGTATCGCCACCAGCTGAGCCGCTTTGCAGAGTGGGGAAAAATAAGGCTCTGGCAAGGAGTTGCCCTGAAGCTGCTGGCCACCGCTTGCTTTGCCTGTTTAGGGGCGATCATCCGGCTCAACACTCCCGCCCTTCATCCGTTTCAGATTGTTTTTTTGCGCAACCTATTCGGGTTTCTCACCCTGTCACCGCTGGTGTTGCGGGCTGGGATCCAGTCTCTGCACACCGCCAAGATGGAGTTTTACCTCCTGCGCTCGGCGATCAGCACGGTGGGGATGTTGCTCTCCTTTTGGGCAGCCAGCCTGTTGCCTCTGGCAGAAGCTACGGCGCTGAGCTTTGTTCAACTTTTGTTTGCCGGCACGATGGCGGTATGGGTGTTGGGCGAGCAGATGCGCTCGTCCCGCTGGCTGGGATTGGGCCTGGGGTTTGCCGGGGCTTTGGTGATGTTGAGGCCAGGCTTCCGAGAGTTTTCTCTGGGAACAGGGCTGGCCTTGGGGGCGGCAGCACTCTTTGCCTGGGTGACCATCGTGCTCAAGATCCTCTCCCGTACTGAGTCCAGCCTCACCATCACGGCCTACATGGGCCTGCTGCAGACCCCCCTTTCCTTTCTGGCTGCCGTCTGGGTTTGGACCTGGCCTTCTCCTGAGCAGTGGCTGTGGATGGTGGCCATGGGGCTACTGGGCAGCATTGGCCAGGTGGCCCTCGCCCAGGCCTACAAGCTGGCTGAGGTGACGATGCTGCTGCCTCTGGATTTCTCTCGTCTGCTCTGGGCCAGCTTAATCGGGTTTTGGGTGCTGGCTGAGATCCCCGATGGATGGACTTGGATGGGCGGAGCCTTGATCTTGGTGGGCGCCACCTCTGGAGCCTACGGCGAAGCCCGCCTGCCCACAATGCCGACCCAGGCCCGTACCGGCGGAGTTGGATAGCAGACAGATATCCTCTGCCAGGACTTACAGCCGAGGGAGAACAGGGCTGGAGCTGGTCAGGTCTGTGGTGGTAAGGGCCACCAACAGGGCTTCTGGACTGACGGGGAAGGGCAGGTGGTGGATGTCGGATCCTGGCTGGCAGGCCACTTGGGCAGCATGCAGCAGGTCGGCGGATCCCAAGTGACCTAGCTTGAGATCCCGCAAGTTGAGGGGCAGCCCCACCTGGCGGTAGAACTCCAGCAACTGGGTACGTGCTGCCAGCGCCAACTGGCTTCCCTGCAGGATCTCTTCTAGGCGGAGCTGGGCCAAAATGCCGAAAGCCACCTTCTCGCCGTGCAGGGTGGCCCGGTGCCCCGACAAGTGGGTTAGCCCGTTGTGGACAGCGTGGGCGGCCACGGTGCGACACTTAGCCCCACCCATGCCGCCGACGATCCCCGCCAGGCAGATGCAGGCATCCACCACCTGCTTCCAAGCGGTTCCGCCCGGCTCCCGCAGGGCCGCCGCCGATTGCTGGAGAAGCAAATCCCGCAAGACACGGGCTTGCTGCACTGCCCCAATCACCAGGGCATCTTCCGATGCGCCGCTGCTGACAGAAGACTCGTACCACTTGGCCAAGGCATCTCCGATCCCGGCTACCAAGGTGCGAGGGGGAGCCTGACGAATGAGGTCGTAGTCCAAGATCAAGGCGGCTGGGGCCTGATCCAAGGCCACATCCCGCTGAAAAGCGCCGCTGTCGGAGTAGATATTGGATAGGGCGCTCCAGGCGGCACAGGTGGCCGCAGAGGTGGGCACGGTAACCACCGGGATCCCCAATCTGTGGGCCACTAGCTTGGCCGTATCCAGTGCCTTGCCACCCCCCACTCCTAAGATGCCGGTTACCGATTCCGCCGTGGCCAGCGCCTGCAAACGCGCCAGCTCGGACTCGCTGCAGTCTACCCCGTAGGTAGTCCAGTGAACTTGGAGGGCGGGATCCCGGGCGAAATTGCGCTGCAGAGGGGACTCAACCACAGCCAAGGAGCGTTCCCCCCCGATCACCAGCACACGGGATCCCAGCACGGTGAGGGGCACAGCTTCCAGAACGCCGCTGCCGCGGTACAGCCGACCTGGGGCCGGAATGGCAAGATCCAATTGGCAAGGAGAGGCGCTCAGCATTGCAAGAATGGGCGAGAAATCAGCATTGCAAGAATGGGCGAGAAAAAGGACTCCGTCCCGCTATCGCGAATAGCTCAGTGTTCGTAATACAGATAACGATCCTAGCCGAAAAAAGGGCTGCGCGCTGCTGACGCGAACGCAGATGGCTCACCCAAGGTCTGGCTATAGTTAAGCTGTTCATCCCCTCAACTCTGCAGCCTCTAAGGTCTCTGGCCCCCTGACACGTTCGCAGAAGTGTCGCGTAGCGACAACAGTTCTCAGCAAGGGATCCCACCATGAACCCCACAACTCAACATCAGCTCATGCTCAAAATTGTGGCCGGCTCTGCTTGGGCCGATGGGCATTTGGAACCCCAGGAATTGGCCTACTTGGGATCCCTGCTGCGCCGCTATGGTTTGGAGCACGATACCGAGCTGCGAGAAGTAAACTACCCGACCCTGACCTTCGCAGTACAGGGCGGGCTTTCGGTAGCCCTGCAGTTGGCAAGCCAACCACGAGCCTCTGGGGTGGTTTACAGCACCCCCAATCGACCGTTACCAGTGCCTTAAACAACCGTTTCTGGTGTCCGCAGTACAATTATAACCATGGAGGCGGACTTTCCTCTCGACACCGACCCTACGGGTACAGTGCGGGGCTCCCGCGATTTCTAGCTGATCCAAGAGCCCATCCCGATGGAGCAAACCGAGCGCTGGATGGCCGATTATCTTGCCCAGGCCAGCGAAACCGAGCGCATGCAACTTTTGGGAGCAATCGGCAACCTGATGATCGCGGACAACACGGTCTCTCCAGAAGAGCACACCCTCTTGGATGACTACTACACCCTCATGGCCGGGATCCCGGCTCGTCCAGAAGCTGCACCCAACCTGGTGAAGGGCGTTGGGCAATTTTTCCGGCGCATGGCTAAGGCTGTGGGGAGCAGGTGAGCGGGAAATCTGCGCTCTGGGCTTCAAGGATCCATGCTTTTGGAGAGCTCCTTCCCTTGCTGCTCCGCACCGCTGGCGCAAGAGTGTATCAGTCTGTACAGTTGTTCCCCAATGGTCTGGATCCCACTGACAATGCGCTCCTCGGGTTGGTAGCTGAAGGCCAGGCGCAGAGCATGGTCTCCTTGGCCGTCGGCAAAGCAGTGGGTGCCCGGTAGGAAGGTGACCCCCAGGGCACGGGTAGCCTGCAACAAGGTGCTGGCGCTTAGGAAAGGGGGCAGCTCACACCAGACGAAAAATCCACCCCCAGGGGCCTCCACCTTGACTTCGGGCGGAAAATATTGAGCGATGGCCTCCAGCATCACCTGGCACTTTTCTCGGTAGCGACGGGTGAGGAGTTGAATGTGGCTTTGCAGACGGCCCTCCCCGCAATAGCGGGCCACCACCCGGCCCAAAAAGGGCCCCAGGGATCCCTCGCTGCGAAACATCTCCAAGCGGCGGATGATCTCAGGGTGACCACAGGCCCAACCCACCCGCACCCCCGGCACCACAATCTTGGAGAAGGTGCCCACGTGCAGAACCCAGCCTTCCTGATCCAGGGAAGCCAAGCTGGGCAAGGGATCCCCGGCAAAGCGCAGGTCGTAGTAGGCCTCGTCCTCCACCACCACCACACCGTACTCAGCTGCCAACTGCACCAATTTCTGCCGCCGTGGCCCAGAGAGGGTGCAGCCTTTGGGGTTTTGGGAGGTGGGAATGGTATAGACAAATCGGGGGCGGATCCCTTGGCGAGCCAGATCGCGCAGCACCTCTTCCAGGCGATCCACCACCATGCCTTCCCCATCCACCGGAATCGAGATCAGACGCGCTCCTGCCGCCGCAAAACGGCTGACAGCCCCCATGAAGGTGGGCCCTTCCACAATGACTACATCCCCCGGCTCCACGAAGACCTGAGGCAGTAGGCCGAGGATCTGCCCAGAGCCATAGCCGATCAGTAGGTTTTCCGGCTGGGCCTCTACCCCTCTATCCCGCATCAACTGCAGCACCACGTTGATCAGCCCGGCAAACGTGCCGCCGTAATTGAGGGCATTGTCCCCATCTTCCGCCAACACCTCCGCCGTGGCCCGCGCCAAGTCGGCCTTGGGAAACAGGCGCGGATCCGCCAGCCCAAAAGTAAAACTGGTAACCACCGGCGCTGCACCTGGGATCTCCGCCCCGAAAGGAGAAGGGATCACAGCCTGAGCCCGTTGGGCAAAAAGGGTTTGCAACAAGGGCCGCGAAGTGCTACGCGGTGCCGATGCGGACGAGGTCTGGGTCATGGCGAGCAAGAGAAAGAATACCTTAGGCCAATGCCTGCCACGATAACAAGAAAGAACTGCCCAGGAGTAGGGATCCCAAAACCCGCCGCCAGCTCCGGTAGGGGATCTCAGCCAAGACGCCGCCGGCGCTCAGGCATAGGAAGGGGAGCACCACCAAACCCCAGCGAGCACTTTGCTGCAGGGTGTTCACTTGGGGATCCCAAAACCATGTCGCCAGCGCCCCCATCCAGAGGACATGGCCCAAACCGGCCAAGCTGAGCAGGGCTTGCTGCCGTTCTGCCCAGGGCCAGCCCAACCGCACCAAGCTCAACCCCAAGGGCAGCATCAAAGTAGCCAAAACGGCCAAGCCACCTTGGGAGCTGAGAGGATGGGGAATCACCTCAGCAGAGGTAGCCGGCAAATTAAACCGTCCCAGCCAGGAAAGCCCCATCACCAGCAGCAGCAAAAGCAGTCCTGATGCCCCGCACTGCTGACGCGAACGCAACGGTTGCCGTGGCCACTGCTGGCTCGTCCACAGCCCCGCCCAGAGCAGAGCCAAGGGCCAAACCTTATAAGACAGGGCACAGGCTAAGGCCAGACCCCACCAGCGCAAGGTGGATCCCGGCCCAACACCACAACTGCAAAGCAAAACCAGGCTGCCCAAAATCTCGCTGCCAGGCTCCAACCCTTGGGTCAACACCCAGGGGCTGAGTCCCCACAGCCCAGCACTCCAGAAGTTGCCCCAGCTCCAGCACAACAGCAGAATGGCCAAGCAGGCCATAGCTGAGAAGATGTGCAGGATCCCTTCAGCCGAGATCCCGGTTCCCTGAGCCAGCCAGGGCAGTAGCCTGTCGGCAAAAGCGCTCCGCACCACTGACGCGAACGAGTGGTAGAGAGGCAGTTCCGGTTGGACAAAAGTCAGGGATCCCTCAGAACTGCTCACCGGCAAAACGCGCCACCACTGCAGAGGAGCCGGTTGCCCCCAAGAGCGGAGTCGCTGCCCCAAAAGAAGGCCCATCCCTCCCCATAGCAGCCAGTGGCCCATGAAACCAAAACCAACCAAACGCCGACGGCGATGGTTGTCCCTGTTGGAGGAGCTCAGGCGGGGAAATGAGCCGCGGGGCAGCCGCTTGCCCGGGCGGGGTGTGGCGGGGGGAAACTTCATGGGTAAACCCTAGCCTGTTCGCATGAGCAGTGCAGAACACTATCCCTACACGGGGTGGGCCCTCGACCGGCAGCAGAACATCCAACGCCCTCTACTCTTGGCCGGTTGGGGAGAAAAAGTGCCCCTTCGTTACTTCCAAAAGAGAATCTCCCCGCGTGACATACTCCCGCACTCATGCTGACGCAAAGCGCTCCGCGCCGCTAGAGAGAAGGTCTAGTCAACTCTAGATCGCCCGTCAAGGGGCAACCCGACTGTTGCCAGCGGCGGATGGCCTGGGCAGTGAGTCCATTCGTTACATCGCGAATGGGGATCCCCGATCCGGTTACCTGCAGACGCACCAACCGCCAGGGATCCCCAGGAGCAGCCCGCAGAACATAAGCCTCGTAGGCCAGTTGCAGGGTTTCGCTGCGCCGACCGGCCAAGGAGTTGCCCTCCTTTTGGGGGTGTTGGGGCAAGACCAAGCGGCGCTCCAGCGTGGTGAAATACAGCCGAAAAGCTTCTGGCGAAACAGCAGTTGCGGTGTCCGGCAAAACCGGAGCCAGCTCCTGTTGGCGTAAGCGGGCCGGAGACCCTGGAGAGAGCATTTCAACCTCCGGCTTCCCCACCAGCACAACCTGAAACTCGGAGCGGGAGCGGCTCAAGGCCAGATTGAGGAACAAGGGCAACTGCTCCGTTAGAGCTTCAGCCCAAACCTGGGGAGCAGCCAGACAAGCTTCCCCTCTTGCCGGAACGAAATGCTCCGCACCCCTAACGCGACCGGGAGTGCTGACCAGGCCCAAAACCACCGATAAACCGGCTCCCAGCCAACGCCTCCTGCCGGATCCAGTCGGCCTATTTTCAGGGATCCACTGCACAAGCCTACGGCGTCGTTGCATTACAGAACTACCCCAATAACATCGGGCATCTCCCCACACCCTCACCCGGCAGCATCCCACAAGGCTTGGAAGCGCTGCAAGGCGGCCATGGGATCGGGGGAAGCGGTGATGGGGCGGCCCACCACCAAATAATCGGCTCCTGCCCGCAGAGCTTCGTCGGGCGTGCAGATGCGCTGTTGATCCTCCTCTCCATCCCCCGCCTTGGCTTGGCCCAGACGGATCCCAGGAGTAACCAGCAAAACCTCCGGCCCCAAAGCTTGGCGCAACCGCGAGACCTCCTGAGGAGAGCAAACCAGTCCAGTAAAGCCTTGAGCTTGAGCCAGCCGGGCCAAATGCAACACATAGTCGGCGGGATCCATCTCGATGCCCAGTTCCTGTCGCACCTGCGGGGGGCTGATGCTGGTTAAGAGGGTAACCGCCAATAGTCGACAAGAACTGCCCTGGGCGGCTGCCACGGCTGCCCGCAACATGGCACTGCCACCGGCAGCATGGACGGTGAGCAGATCCACTCCATAGCTGACGGCCACCTCCGTAGCCCTCCCCACGGTGTGGGGAATGTCGTGCAGCTTCAAATCCAGAAAAATGCGCTTGCCCCTTTCCTTGAGAGCCTGCAGAATGGGAAAACCCGCAGCAGTGAACAACTCCAGGCCCACCTTCCACCACAGCACCTGCGGCAAAGAGTCCACCCACTTCAAAGCCTGCTCTTGAGAAGAGGTATCCAGCGCAACAATCAGGCGGTCACCCTTCATCGGGGCTCATTCCGGGGCTCATAGTGGGGACAGCCCTCACAGGGGCCGCAGGGGTTGACGGCGCAGCGCAACTCTGGAGAATGGGCATTGTAGCGGCAGGTGGGATCCCCGATGTATTCTGGCGGCGAAGCCACGTAAGTGTAAACAACCACACCCCCAAATCCTATCGGGCTGACGAAGAAACGACTGGTGGTGAAAGATTCGCCAGAAGGGTTGAGGGTTTCCTCAAAGGGTTCTGGCTCAGGCTCCAGCTCCACTTCCTCCTCCAGATTCCAGAGGGCTTCCCACTGCCTAAGGGTTTCCTGTAAAGGCACAGCCAAGTGCTCTGCCAGCTCCATCAGGGCAGTCTCCAAAGAGGCCAAACTTTCTTCGGCCACTTGGGCAAAGGCTGCAACCCATTCCTCCAAAAGTTTCTCAAAATCCATGCAGCAGCGACCTAGAGGCTCCTTCTTCACCTTACCGCCAGCCTGGGCAACCTTTAACTTCCTCCCCGGCAAACGGCATCCACTAGAGCTTGATTCACCAATGGAAACAGCTCTGCCAACTCTTCTGTGGAGAGGTTTCCGGTGCAGACATTGGCGCGAATATGCCACTCTGCCCACATTTGCGCCGAAGGAGCAGCAGGATCCCGGCCCTCCTCAGAACCTGAACCGCCCACAGGTACCCGAGGGAGGCTGCGTCCCGACCCAAGGTTCAGTTGCAGTACGCTGTCACGGTTGATGCCAGTCAGCGAGGTTTGAGCGTTAGCCTCCTCAAGGAAAGCGAGAGAGAAAGCCAAAGCCATCCCAGCTAATCCCCAGAAAACAGCGCGGTAAACCATGGGATCTCCAGTAGTTAGATAGAGCCCTGTCTTGAGCGCAATTATAGCCACTACTTCCCGTTCCTCCGGGCAGAACTGGGTCAAGTCTGCCTACGACCGCAGGCCGATTCCCGACCACTGCACGCAATGACGGCCCTGCTCATCCTTCAGGGATCCATCGCGGCGGTAGGAAAAGAAATCTTGGGGTTGGCTGAGGGTGCAATGGGGGCTGACGGCAATGTGTTCAGGGGGGATCCCTTTGGCTTGGGCTTGGGCACCGTTGACCCAGCGCAGATCCAGGCGAACCTTGCCGGGCAGAGGATCGGGCAAGAGAGCAGCGCGGGCATCCAGCCCTGGGGGTAGGCTTTGCAGCACCTGCTCCGCCACCTCCTCTGACACCTGATAGACCGACCCCGAAATGGAAGGCCCGATGGCAACGCGGATCCCAGCAGCAGGGATCCCCGCCCGGAGAAACTCCTGCAGCACCTTGGACAAGATCCCCGCAGCAGTGCCTCTCCACCCGGCGTGAATGGCCGCCACCCATTCTCGACTGGCCACCAAAATCGGCACACAGTCAGCGGTGCAGACCCAGGCAGAATCCCCTTGGCGGCGGGCAATGACCGCATCCGCCTGAGAACGGGTAGAGATCCCTTGACCAGCAGAGCAGTCCTGCTCTCGTTTGTGTCCAAAGGTTTCGGTGATCCCATCTGCCCAAACCCAGTTGCAGCCATGCACCTGATGGCCCCACGCGGCCTGTTCAGGGGGCAGTTGCAGCCGGGCGGCCAACTGAGATGGGGGATGGGGATGACCTTGGCGAGAGCCAAAAGCATGAGGCCACTCCGCCAAAAGCTGACACTCCAGCCAGCGCCATCTCCCTGCCTGCTGCCAAGCCCACAAGGCGGAGCCACTCATCGGCGGGAGCTACCCGGACCAGCAATCGGCGGGGATCCTTGAGACCGATGTTGGGCGCGGAGATGGCCCACCCGCTCTTCCAAACACATCTTTAGCTCGGCAGGGTTAAACAGCATCGGCAAAAAATGAATGCTTTTGGTTTCTCGGAAAAAGAACAACACCGGCAGCGGCGGCCAGAAAATTTGCCAATCCTGCCACTCGCTGTAGGGAAACTCGCGGATGCGCTTGGAGCCGCTGTAGACCTGCAGCGCCGTCCTGGTAAAGGCCAGCCCGATCAGAGAGGTCTGCACCATCAAAAACAGGCCGAACAGACCCACCCCCAGCCCCGCCCAAAGCGAAAGCCAGAACAACGGTACCGCCAAAGCCAACACCGACAGGCTGAGGCGAAAATCCGGAGTCAATAGATGGGCAGAATTGGGCCTGATCATGCCCCACTCCTCCTCTCAGGGATCCCAGACCCATTCTAGGCCGCCTCGGCAACTCTTCAGAAGTCAGAGGATCTGTAGGACATAGAGGAGAGAGCCTCTTCTCGAAATCAGGGAACGAGGGGCAAACCGAACCCGTTTTTTGAGTTATCCCGAAAAATACTTGGGATCCTGGGGAAATTGGGGTTTGCCATTGAGCTTCTTCCCACAGCTGGCCGATACAACCGCGCAGGCGGGATGGAATCCTCGCGTAGCTCTCAACTGAGGGCCTCACCGCGTGCGATGGTATACGATAAACTCCAGAGTTCCGCAAGTTTACAGATCAGAACCGGCGAGACATCCCTCGCTCACCCAAACACGGCCTGGGGAAAACCGACATAATACGGATATAACGAGTGCTTACTGCTAACCCGCACAATTCGTTGGGCCTCTCCATGCCTCTCGACCCTCTCTCTCAGTTGCCAGAGGAGCCAACCACTCAGATCCCCTTGGAGTTTTACGAGCGCAGACCCCAGCCTGAGGCAACTGCGGCCTTTCTAACGGTGCTCAGCGGCGCCAATGTGGGCATGACGTTTCCCTTGGCGAGGGGTGGAGTTTTGGGGCGCAGCCACCGCGCGGACATTCAGCTCTTGGATCACGCCGTCTCCCGGCAGCACTGTCGGCTGGAAAGAGAAAGTGAGGGTTATGTTCTCACCGACCTGGAGAGCCTCAACGGCACTTATGTCAACGGCGAGCGCATCAGCCGCGTTCTCCTGAAGGATGGAGATCGCATTCAAGTGGGGGCCAGCACCCTCAAGTTTGCCTACTACGACGCGGCAGAAGAAGCCTTCTTTTTGCAAATGGCCACTGCCGCCCTCCACGACCCGCTGACCGGCTTGCATAACCGACGTTTTTTCCTGGAGCAACTGGAGCTGGAGATCCCCTTTGCCCTTCGCCATCGCATTCCCCTCCACGTGCTCTATCTGGATTTGGATGGGTTTAAGCAAATCAACGACCGCTGGGGGCACTGGGCTGGGGATCAAACCTTAATCCAGGTGGCGCGGCGATTGCAAGCTCACGTTCGCCAAGACGACCTGGTGGCCCGCTTGGGGGGCGATGAGTTTGCCCTGCTGGTGCGCGGGATCCCAAACCCGCAAATCTTGGGGCTGGCAGAACGCTTGCGGCAGGCCGTCCAGTCCCTGTCGGTGCAGGTGGAAGCGGAGACCATCTCCCTAAGCTGCAGTGTGGGCATCGCCTCTCTGCTGGAGCTGGGAGAGGGAACTGACCCACAAAGTCTGCTGGCTGCTGCCGACAAGGCCCTCTACCAAGCCAAAGCTGAGGGGGGTAACCGAGAGACTTTGCTGTAGCTCGAGGCCACCTGTTGGGGTTCAGGATCCCTCTACCAAGCTGGCATAGGCTTCGGCACTCATGGTGTCCTCGAGATCTTCGGGGTTGGCAATGCGCACCTTGATCAGCCAACCATCGCCATAGGGATCGTCAGCAAGGCTTTCGGGGCTCTCCACCACCGCTGTATTCACGGCTACCACCTCTCCAGAAAGAGGGGCATAGAGATCTTCGACGGCCTTGACCGATTCTACCGAGCCAAAGCTTTCCCCTTTTTCAATCTCTGTCCCTTCTTCGGGCAAGCCCACAAAAACGATATCCCCCAGTTGATCGACGGCATAAGCTGTGATCCCAATCACCGCAATATCATCCTCAACATGGATGTACTCGTGGGTGTCCACGTAGCGCAGATGGGATGGATACTCCAGGGCCATGCCGGTTCTCCCGTAGAATTCAGTGGATTATTCTAGGGTCAACCCTTGAAGATGGTAAAGAGCGGATCCCAAGCCCGGCCCGCTAGAGAAACTCCATCAGCAGCCGATTGACCGTTTGCGGCGCTTCCTGCTGCGCCCAATGGCCGCATTCGGGGATGTACTCCTTGCGCAGGCCGTTGGGGAAAAAGGGATCCATCCCCTCGGTTAGCTCGCGGCTGAGGGCAAAGTCTTCTTCTCCCCAAATCAGCAGGGTAGGGGCGAGGATTTGCCGCATGGGCTGCAAAAACAGGTTCTGCAAAGTGGGCAGGTTAAAAAGCTGGCGGTAGTAGTTGAGGGCAGAGGTGAGAACCTTGGGTTTGGAGAGGGCCTCTTGGTAGAGCTTGAGGTCGTGGCGGGTGAAGGCGCTTTTGCGCACCGAGGTTTCCTGGAAAATGCGGCGCACCCAATCTCCCAAATCCCACTGCAGCACCCACTCTGGCAGCCAAGGCAATTGAAAAAAGAACAGGTACCAACTGCGGCGCAGTTGATCCAAGTTGCTCAAGAATTCCCGGCGAAAGCAGGCCGGATGGGGAGAATTGAGGACGGCCAGCTTGCGAATCTCCTCAGGGAAAAATTGCGCCCAGTGCCAGGCAATGGCTCCCCCCCAATCGTGGGCTACGACCACCGCTCTTCGGGCCCCAAAGTGGCTTAGCAAGCCGCGGATATCCTCGGTAAGGGTATCCAGGTCATAGCCGTGATCCGGTTTGTCGGAATCGTTGTAGCCGCGCATATCGGGTGCCACCACGCGAAACCGCTGCGCCAACACCGGAATCTGATGCCGCCAGGAGTACCAAAACTCCGGGAAACCGTGCAACAAGATCGCCAGCTCCCCTTCCCCTTGGGTGACGTAGTGCAGTTGAATGCCATTGGTAAGGGCATACCCGTGCTGCCAGGTTCCCATTTTGGCGGCTACCTCAGGAGGAAGACGGGGGATCCCTGCTTCTGCCATGTCGTCTGCTCTCGAGCTAACCCATGATTTGGTATCCACCCATACTAACCTTTGTCGCCGGTCTTCCCTTTGCCGGCGCAGGCTTTTTGAGAGGCATCCTACGAAGAAAGCTTAAGAGAAAGTCTGCGGGTGAACAGATTAGATGAACACTAGCGCAGAAGGCCACAGCCCAACATCGCCGCAAAGCGTTGCCATTTTGGGAGCCGGGGCTTGGGGAAGTACCCTGGCGATGCTGGCTCAGGGGCAAGGGCACCGGGTGCGGGTTTGGAATCGCCGCAAGGGCCTGGATTTGGCAGAAGTGCTCCAGGGATCCCAAATCCTCATCTCAGCCGTCTCTATGGCGGGGGTACGCCCTGTGGTGGAAGCGGTGCGCCAAGTGGGGATCCCGCCGCAGGCAATTTTGGTCTCGGCCACCAAAGGGTTGGATCCACTGCAGCTTCTGACCCCTACCCAAATTTGGGGGGCCACCTTCCCGGAGCAGCCCCTGGTGGTGCTTTCGGGGCCTAATCTTTCGGTGGAGATCCGCCAAGGCTTGCCGGCAGCGGCAGTGGTGGCCAGCCGGGATCCCTGGGCCGCTGTGCAGGTGCAGTATGCCCTTTCCTCGGAGCGGTTCCGCCTCTATACCAGCAGCGATCCGCTGGGAGTGGAGCTAGGCGGCACCCTGAAAAATGTTATCGCCATCGCTGTTGGCGTGTGTGATGGCTTGCAACTGGGGGCCAATGCTCGTGCGGCTCTGGTTACCCGCGGCCTGGCAGAGATGATCCGGGTGGGATCTAAGCTGGGGGCACGGGCAGAAACCTTCAATGGCCTGTCGGGGTTGGGGGATCTGCTGGCCACCTGCCACAGCCGCTTGAGCCGCAACTACCGAGTGGGCTACGGGCTAGGCCAGGGCCAACCCTTGTCGCAGATTTTGGCGGAGATCGAGGGCACCGCCGAAGGGGTTTACACCGCTCCCGTCGTGGTCGAGATCGCTGCCCAGCACGGCATTCAGGTGCCCATCACCCAGGAAGTGCATCTGTTGTTGCAAGGGCAGACCACCCCCACCGCCGCCCTCACCCGCCTGATGGAACGTCAACTGACCTCAGAATAGGCTGCCCTCCCCCCCGGCCCCTCTCCCAAAGGAGGAGAGGAGTTTGGGCTACCTGGCATAACCGCAAATCTGCGGATGAGGAAAGTTGTTCCGCACTCTATCAGGATTTTTGCAGAGCAGGGAGACCCCAGAATGAGCGATTTGGCGGAGTTTTTTTTTCCAGAGTTTCCCTATGCTGCAGCTGTAGTTCTTCGACTTGTTCTTGCATCAACTCGGATCTCTCTGGCTCCGGGAAGGCGGACAGTAGGCCCGACAGGTTGGGCCAGGTCTTTGTTTAATTTTTTACAAAGTTATGTCCAAACGCATCCTGGTGATTGAAGACGAACCCTCTATTCGCACCTATCTGCAGAAGGTGTTGCAACGAGCGGGGTACGACACGGTGGCGGCCACCGATGGAGAAGAGGGCTTGCAGATGGTGCGCACCCTGATGCCCGACTTGGTGTTGTGCGATGTGGTGATGCCCAAGCTGAACGGCTATGGGGTGCTGGATGCCCTGAGATGGGATCAGTCTACAGCTCACATCCCCTTTGTCTTTCTCTCCTCGAAAATCTCTCCCGAAGAGATTGAACAGGGGCTATGTTTTGGCTCCGATGCCTATCTGACGAAGCCCGTTGACCAGAAACGCCTGCTGAAAGCCGTTGCTGCCCAATTGTCTTGAGTTGACCAAAAGGCGCGGCAAGCCCCGTCCTTCAGGGCGGGGAAGGATAGCGCCGACCGTAGCCGACGCCCTTTAAAAACGCAGTGCCGGCCATGTGAATATCGTTGTCATCACGCATAGGTCAAGAATACGATTGAGCGATGCAACGACTTCAAGCCTTCAAGTACGAATTGCTGCCCAACGGCCAGCAGGGACAGCAGATGCTCCTGGGAAGAACGTCCGCGCCAAGTCAGCGTTAAACAAAGCCATTCTCGACCAAGGGTGGTACGAGTTCCGCTGCATGCTGGAGTACGAGCTGGCCTGGAAAGGTGGCAGGCTCATTGTCGTGCCGCCGCAGAACCCGAGCCGCACCTGTCCATGTTGCGGCCATGTTTCATCAGACAACCGC